>JBMCUM010000153.1:0-5149 GCA_048622595.1 Planctomycetota bacterium
GGCCGCGAGACGCGCCGGCAGGATCGTCGAAGACCTCGTACGAGTCGTATGACCGCAGGGGCCCGCGCTACGAACATCGCAAATGGCTCGTCCCCCGATCGTGCCAATCATTGTAGTAATTTCGTCTGGCGGGGCGTTGGCTGGCAGGCGCCACCGGGTCGGGGCGCTGGTCTGCCCCGGCAAAGCGCCGCGACCGACGCATGGGATGGCCGAATGCGTCGAAGGGAGCTGCTGGACGACGAGCGGATCATCAGGGCGGTGCGGGGTGCAGACGTCGTATCCCACTGCGCCGCGAAGCGGCCCGGCAAGGCCCCTCCCGAGCAGGTCTGGCAGGTCGGCGTGACCGGTACGGCGAACCTGCTGGCGGGGTGCGCCGCCGGGGGGCGCCGCGGGCGACTGACGAACGTGACGCGCCACGGATAGTCTCGCGTTCGCACAGGCCGAAGCGCCGGCGCCGTGCTCGCCCCGGACCGGGGCGGCTGCCGCGTGAGCTACGCGATGGAGCCGCCGCGCATCAGCGTCGTGATCCCCGCCTGGAACCGGTGCGAGGTTCTCGACGGGACGCTCGCGCGCCTCGCCGGGCAGTCGCTGGGCCCGGGGAACACTTCGAGGTCGTGGTGGTAGACGACGGCAGCACGGACCGGACGCGGCAGATCGTCGAGGCCCGCGCGGCGCGGCTCAGCGGACCTCCACCTTCAACGGATGCAGCAATCGCTCGGCCGCGGCGTCCACGGGCTTGAGCATCGCCTCGGGCCGCTTCTTCGCGTCTTCGGCCAGGCGGAACGGCAGCCACGCCTCGCGCTCGAAATAGACGTTGCCGGCCGGCACCTTGGTCGCCGGCGCCTCGCCCGGCGATTTGCCCTTCGCCCAGATCAGGACCCGCGCCCAGTGGACGAAGGCGTATCGGGGGTTCTCGGTGTGGCGCGTGATGGGCAAGCGATAGTCCACCAGGACGGGCTCGCCGCCGTCCGGTCCGGTATTGGTCACCTTCAGCCGGATCGTCGCCACCGCAAGGCCCGTCTCGGGGTTGTAGAACGCCAGCCACGGGTCGTCCGGGCTGGAGGCGAAGTCCAGTTCGGCCGCCTCGGCGATCTCGGCGGTGTGCAGCTTGCCGTCGCGGTCCCGGCAGGCGACGTGAGTGAACAGGTCCGGCGCGAACACCAGCTCGCCGTTGCGCAGGATTCGCACGTGCAGGTCCTTCACGAAACGGACGCTCGACTGCATGATGACGTATGGCTGCGTGGCGAAGAAATGGTAGCGGATGTCGGCTTCCGCCTCCGGATATCGCGGAAGGGGGCCCTTACGCCGGACTTCGTAGACCAGCGGGCCGCGCGATTCGCTCAATCCCGGTGCGGGCTTCCACTGGAACGCGTGCATCCATCCGCGGGGCTTTTCGCCCTTGGCGCCGGCGACGAGCCCGGGGTTCCAGTGTACCGGCCCGAAGGCGTTGTAGATCCGCTCGGACGGCTCGCCCGGAAGGATGAACTGGTGCAGGGCACCGCTCTTGGGCATCAGCTCGGCGTGGTAGTGGGCGGTCGCGACGCGGACCTTCTGCTTCAGCGCCTTTCCCTTGACCTTCAGCGGGTGGGCGGGGGCGCCGGGCTCGCCGGGGATGACGATATACGTGCGGGTCTCGCCGGCCGGGACGCTGACGGCGAACCACAGCATCCGGTCCTCGCCCGCGCCGGTGATCTGAGCGCTGACCTCGGCGCCGTCGGGTGTCCGCACGGCGAGCGGACCTTCGAGATCGCCGATCGCGATGCACACCGGCTCGCCGCGGCGGTCCAGTCCTTGTGTCTCGCGGACCTCGACGGTCTTGACCGGCTCGGCGGCGACCGCACAGCAAACTAGGGCGAGGCACGCCGCCAGCGCCCCGGCCACAGCGAAAACGCGTTGCTTGTCGGGCATGGTCGACTCCTTCTCTTGTTAGATCAACCCCGGAAGCACCTGACTGTACCGCGACAAAATCTTCACGCAATCCCATTTGCCCGCGGGGCGCGGTCCGGACGGGAGATTTCCCTCGCGGTGTGCCCCTTGGGGGGTGCTATAATACACGCGAAGCTCGCCAACACAGGGGAGCGTGCTGCCCGACGGGTCAGAGAGAGTCCACGCATGATGAACAGCAAGATGAGCCCCACGCGACCGGCGGGACGCCGCGCCCGGCTGCGGATGGTCTGTCCGGCGTATCCGGCGTTCAACATCTACTCGCGCCCGGCGCGGGTGATGACCGCCTTGGGTCCGGTGTGCGTCGCCACGGCGGTCAGCGACGTGCCGGGCTGGGATGCGGAGATCGTCGACGAGAACAACTACCGTCGCGGTCCGACGGATGCCGAAGACCGACCGGACCACGCCGCGCTGCAGCGCGAGCGGCCGGCGGAGGTCGTCGGGCTCTACGGGGGGCTGACCAGCACGGTCCCGCGCCTGCTGGAGTTGGCACGAAAGTACAAGGCCCTGGGCGTTCGGACCGTCGCCGGGGGACAGCATTTCGTGCCCGACAACGTCGAGCACGCGCTGCGCAACGGCGTCGACGTCGTCGTGCTCGGCGAAGGCGACCGGACGATCGTCGAGCTGCTGCGCTGCTTCGACGACGGCGGGGACCTGTCCGAGGTCCGCGGCATCGCCTTCCTGGCGGGCGACGAGGTCGTGGTCACCCCCGCCCGCGAGCCGGTGACTGATTTCGACGAGCTTCCCATTCCCGACTTCGCCCTGCTGCGTCACGCCCGTCTGAAGTACTACCCGATTTACGGCACGCGCGGCTGCGGGATGAACTGCGAGTTCTGCTCCGTCAAGGGTCGACCGCGGTTCGCCTCGGCCGAGCGGATGATGGAGCAGTTCGCCTCGGTCTACGAGAAGTGGGGCGGGCGCATCTTCTTCGTCGTTGACGACCTGTTTGCCCAGAACCGCGCCGGGACGCTCGCGCTGTGCCGCATGCTGCGCGACTACCAGCGCCGGATGGGTACGCGGTTCAGCATCACGGTCCAGATCCGCCTGGACAAGGCGCGCGACGCGGAGCTGCTGGACGCGATGCGCGGCGCGGGAATCAACGTGCTGGCGATCGGGTTCGAGTCCCCCGTGTCCGCCGAGCTGGAGGCGATGAGCAAGAACCTGCAGTCCGATGAGATGCTGGGCCTGGTGAAGCGCTACCACGGCGCCGGGTTCCGCATCCACGGGATGTTCATCTTCGGGTACCCGTCGCGCGACGGCAAGGCGTCAAGCATGAACGCGGTCGAGCGTATGCGCCACTTCCGACGCTTCATCCGCAAGGCGAAGCTGGCGACGGTGCAGGTGCTGCTTCCGATTCCGCTTCCGGGGACGGAGCTGACGGCGCGCCTGCGGGCGGAGAACCGGGTCTTTCCCACCGACTACGTCGGGCTGGAGTACTATGACGGCAACTTCCCGGTCATCCAGCCGGACCCGCCCCTGACGCCGGAGGACATGCAGGCCGCTGCCCAGAAGATCATGGGCTGCCTGTACCGCCCGCGGGCGCTGTTCGACGTGGGGCTGAACATTCTGGCGTTTCCGGGCATCCTGTTCCGCCTCCATCGCCTGCGGGTGGGCTGGCAGGAGTGGTACCGTCGCTGGCTGTCGACGCTGTACCGCGCCGGCGGATGGTTGCTCATGCGCCAGTGGACGGCTGCATTCCGCCGGGAGGGCTTCGACAGGAAGCTCGCCTGGGCCAAGTGGGCCCGCGCGACGGGACTCCAGACCGACGCGGTCTGACGCGCGACGGGTCACGTCTTGCGCGGCCGGGCTCGCGGGGCGGTTGACACTGCAACGAAAGTGACGCCGGTTTTCGCCCCGGCGGAGCGGGGGTGAACGCCGATAAATGCGGGTGACAGAACGGCCTGACCGATCCTGCCCGCCTTCACCTGCAGCCGCACACTTCGAGCAGGGCGTCCGGGAGGCACATCATCCGTGTTCATCTGCGCTTATTCCCGCTGGAGTGCTTTGCGATGTAGCCCGTATCCGTGGCGCGGGCCCAGAGCTTCGACGATCTCGTCCGCGAGTTGCGAGGGGCCGGCGTCACGAATACCGCACCGGGCCCCCGTCGCGCGGACAAAACAAAACCGGCGGCCCCACGAGGGGGCCGCCGGGGTGCATCCTACCGTCCGATGCGACGGGGTGCGTCCGCGTCACATCAGCTTACCGACGCTTGCGACGGATCAGGGCCGCAACGCCGCCCAAAGCCAGAAGCGACATCGTCGCCGGTTCCGGGATGACGGTCACGACACCGTCGACCGCATCCTCGCCCGAGTTCTGACCGAACACGCCGATCTCCGCCGCCTCAAGGTCCGTGACCAGCATCAGACCGACGCTGTCCTCGGTCGTGTTGCCGGCCACGCCGCTGTACAGGACCGCGTCGCTGTCCTTGAACGCCGACATGGCGCCGTTCAGACCGTCGGCGTCCTCGCCGTCGGGCAGAACGTTCCCGTCCGAACCGAACGCGACGAACTCGAACCCGCCGGCGTTCTCGAGGTAGACCTCGCCGGTCGTCACGTCGTAGACCAGCTCGACGTCGCCCGTCCCGGCCGCGTTGTCGTCGCCCAGGTCCGGGCTGGCGCCGACGTTGCTGATCAGGGTGTTGAAGTCGCTGGTCCCGCCGCTCTCGACGATGTCCACATCGCCGTCGCCGTCGAAGTCGCCTTCGACCCAGGTTCGGCCTGTGCCCACGTTGCTGATCAGGATGTTGAAGTCGCTGATCCCGTCGCCGCCGAGCTCGACGATGTCCACGTCCCCGTCGAGGTCCGCGTCGGCCGGAAGGGCGGCGATGGCGCGCACGCTGTCGTCGGTGTACGTTACCGCCATGGACAGGTCGGTATCCACGGAGACGCCTTCGATGCGCGCGAAGATTCCGCTCAGACCCGCGCCGGTCAGCAGGTCGAACGCCGTGCCGTGGCTGGGGCGGAACGAGCCCGGATCGAGTTGCAGGTCGCCGTCCAGCGACGCCTGCCCTGCGACGTCGAGGAAGTCGTGGCCCGAACCTGCGCCCGTGGCGTCCAGGATCTCGACCGCCATTGCGCCGCCCGCGGTCTGCTGGTAGTCGCCCGTGACGCTCAGGAACCCCACGCCGGTGCCCGGAGCGAGCGTTCCGGCGTTGGTCACGCTGCCGTCAACGGTTCCGTCGCCGGTAAGCCGGCCGCTGTTGACC
>JBMCUM010000154.1:0-5118 GCA_048622595.1 Planctomycetota bacterium
ATGGAAATCGCCGCCCCGGCGACCGACTGAGGCCGGCTTCGGACGGTGGAGGCGCCGCACACGCATCCTTGCGGCCGCGCTCCCGTGCGGTATACTCCTTTTTCGAATCGAGGTACCGCCCGGTGAAGCTGCGCGTCGCCGCGCGGCGCCGGTACCGCCCAACGACGTGTTGAGGACCTGCACCATGACATCGAATCCGTTTGCCCACCTGACGACCCTTTGTGCGCTCGCCGCGGCCTGCTGCTGGCTGTTCGGCGCGGCATCGGCGCTGGCGGGCCCGCTGACGCCGGCCGACCTCGACCCCGTGACCGTGCACGAGGCGCCGGACCACGCGCCGGTCCCGCTCGTGGTCGACGGCGAGGCGAAGGCGGTGATCTACGTCGCCCGCGCCGGCGGCGTGGCCAACAAGCTCGTCGGGGAGCTTCAGGACGCCATCGAAGCGACCACCGGCGCGAAGCTCGCCCTGACGCGCAAGGCGCCCGGCGCGGATCAGTCCGCGATCGTCGTCGGCGACTGCGAGGCATCCCGCGCGGCGGGGGTCGAGACGGGCAAGCTCCCTTCCGAGGGCTTTATCGTCAAGACGGCGCCGAACCGCGTGTTCCTCGTCGGCGAGACGAGCGTCGCCGAGCACCAGGCCACCGCGTGGGCGATCGCCGACTTCCTCGAGCGGCTCGTCGGCGTGCGGTGGTGGTGGCCGCTGGACCATCACGGCCGCACCGTCGAGGCGACAAAGAACCTCAGCGTCCGGCCCTGCCACTACAGCGACGCGCCGGCCTACCGGATGCGCGTCGGGTGGCCTCCCTTCTACAACGGCACGCCGTACGGGACGCTGCGGGTCAACGACCTGTACGACCGCCTGCGGGGGGGGAACTCCTGGCCGACGCAACTGAAGGTCCACCAGCCCCGTTCGCACCAGTGGGCGAAGCTCTACGCCGACAGCCGCCCGGAGATCTTCGCCCTGCGTGCCGACGGCTCGCGCAACTTCGGCATGTTCGACTACGCCCATCCCAAAACGCTCGAAACCTATCTCGAAAACATCGAGCTCTACAAGACCGCGACCGACGAAGAGCGCGAGACCCGCGAGTTCAAGATGAAGACCAGCTTCATCAAGGGTCGGGCGATCAGCGTCTCCCCGCCTGACATGGGCGTCCACTCCGAGAGCGAATACGCGCAGAAGCTGCTCGAGCCGGAGAAGGGCGGCTTCGCCTCGGCGTCGAAGCTCATGGGGATCTTCGTCCGCGACCTGGCGCAGGAGGTGCAAAAGCGCTACCCCGACATGGTGGTGCTGTACCTGCCCTACGTGAACTACACCCTGGCGCCCGAGGGCATCGACTTCCCCGAAAACGTCGAGGTGCAGCTCTGCGGCATGCCGGGGCTGGCGATGTACAAGCAGCCCGCCTTGAGCGAGCAGTTCCAGGGCAACATCGACACCTGGGCCGAGCTCACCGCCCGGCCGGTGCAGACGTGGGATTACTCCTGCTGGCCCACCGACCGGACCAAGGCGCCGTTCCAGTACCCCCACGTGGTCAAGGACTACTACCAGCGCAACCGCGACACGCTCGTCGGCACGTTCATCAACGGCGGCATCCCCGACGAGTGGATCGCCCAGCACTTCACCATGTACTGCTGGATGAAGCTGATGTGGGACCCCGCGTTCGACGTCGACGCGGCGGCGGATTCGTTCGCCACGCGCATGTTCGGCCCGGCTGCCGAGCCGATCCGCGAGCTGCTGCGGCTGCAGACCGAAAGGTGGGAGGACGTGGTCTGGCAGGTGGACAAGGTCTCGCCCACCGCCCTCTACGAGCAGTCGTACACCGAAGAAATCATGGACCGCATGGGCGAACTGCTCGACGAGGCCCGCGAGAAGGCGGCCGGCGACGAAGTCCTTGAAGCGCGCGTGGCGTACTACGCCCAGCCGTTCGAGGACTTCTTCGAAGAAGCCGAGCAACTCCGCTCCGGCGAGGGCCTGCGGCACGTGGTCGCGAAAAAGGTTCCCGACAACCCCGTGATCGACGGCAAGCTCGACGACCAGTGGTGGGACATGGCCGAGCCGGTCGTCGGCTTCGAGGTCAAGCGCGGCGAAACCGTCTCCGAAGCGAAGTACAAGACCGAGGTCCGCGTGGTCTGGACACTCGAGGGCGTGACCTTCGGGCTCAAGATGCACGAGCCGGATCCCGACTCGCTGCAGATGGACATCAAAACCCGAGACGACGGCGCCCTCTGGCCGAAGAACGACAACGCCGAGGTGCTCGTTGACGTGACCGGGCAGAAACTCGGGCGGTTCTGGCAGTGGCTGATCAATCCCGCCGGAACGGTCATGGACCTCCGCGAGGACCGCGACAAATCCTGGAACCCCGAGGCGCCCAAGCACGCCACCCACATCGGCGAGGACTACTGGTCCCTCGAGCTGTACCTGCCCAACTCGATGTTCGAGGACGTGGAGGGCTTCCAGAAGCCCGCCACCGGCGCGCAGTGGGCCGGGCAGTTCACCCGCCATCGCAAGAGCAGCGGTCCCAACGAATACAGCCGGCTGAACAACAAGCTCGGCGGGTTCAGCCGCAACGTCTCCGACTTCGCCCCGATCAAGTTCGTGGAGTGACGCCCGGCGGGCGGAGGAAGCCCGGCGAATAGAACAGGTGCCCGCCGCAGCGGCAGTCGGAGGCGCCGAAACCGGGCACAGGGCGCTTGAACAGCGCGCCCAGTTCGGCCGCAAGTGCGCACTCGGTGCGCCGCATGCCCGGAACCACCACCGCGCCGAGCATCGTCGCGGCGCGGGCGAGATAATCGATATGCCAGTGCAGCGGCTTGTCCTTTCGCCCGTGGCGCTCCAGGCGGGCTGATAGATTCCGCAGGGCGCTGCCGACGTAGAAGTAGACCCCCGCGCGAAGCCGGACCCGCCCCAGGGCGCCGACGCGCATCCGTCGGTCGGCGTTCAGGACGAACACGGCGATGTAGATTCCGCTGTCCATGGCGCGGCGTGTTCGTGCGACGCGGCGATGTATACCGCAGCACGGCAGGGCGGTCCAGGCGACGCCGGCGGACGCTGGCGCGCACAAGCGCCGCAGCGCGGGCGTTGACGGCGCGACCGCACCGGTCGAGCCCGACCGCGACACGATCGAGGTCTCCGCCGACGTCGTGGGCGTCGACACGCGGACAGAGCACAATGACCGCCGCATGCACCAACGAAGGAACGCCCGGGAATGTCTGAATGCGGAACTGAGATGATTCGCCCACACGGGCGGCCGCAGGGCCGCCGCCCCAACGTGCTGATCTTCTGCGTCGACCAGATGCGGGCCGATCACATGGCCCCGGACGGGAACCCCGTGGTGCGTACGCCGAACCTGGACCGCATCGCCGCGGCGGGGACCACCTTCGCCCGCGCCTACTGCAACAACCCGATCTGCATGCCGGCGCGGGCGACGATGTTCACCGGTCTGCTGCCGCGCGATCACGGCCTGCTCATCAACGGTCAGTCGCTGCGGCGGGATCTGCCCACGCTGCCGGGCATCCTTGCCGCAGCGGGGTACGCCACGCACGCGGCGGGCAAGCTCCACCTGACCCCCTGGGTCCCCAAGGTCCGCCCCCCGGACTTCGAACGCTTCCCGGAGTGTCTGGACTACTGGAAGCGCGCGGACGGGCGGCCGCATGGTCGCGACGAGACCGACGCCTTCCCGACGCCCTACTACGGATTCCAAAGCGTCGACTTCGTCGGCGGGCATACCAGCTACGCCTACGGCGACTACAGGCGCTGGCTTCACGAGCAAGGCGGGGAGGCGGCGCTGCTGACGGCCGACCGCGCCCTGGCGCCGGCGGCCGAGGCACCGAGCAGCTACCGCATGGCCATGCCGGCCGAGCTGCACTACAACCGCTTCATCGCCGACGCGACGATCACGCGGATCGAGGCGGCCGCGGCGCCCGGCGCGCCGCCGGTGTTCTCGTGGTGCTCGTTCCCCGATCCGCATCTGCCCGTGGCGCCGCCCAGGCCCTACTGCGACATGTACGACCCGGCCGACGTGGCGCCGCCCCACGCGCGCGAGGGCGAGGCGGCGGAGCTTCCGGGCGTCTACCGCCGCGTGCTGGACGGCGCGATCCGCCCCAACGGGCTGGTCAACACCCGCCACACCCAGCGTCAGCTCCGCGAGCTGATCGCCCTGACCTACGGGATGGTCAGCCACCTCGACGCCGAGATCGGGCGCGTGCTGGACGCCGTCGAGCGGACCGGACAGGCCGACGAGACCATCGTCGCCTTCATCTGCGACCACGGCGACATGATGGGCGACCACGGGCTGTTGTGGAAGGCGTTCTACACCTTCTCCGGGTGCGTGCGGATTCCGTGGATCATCGCCGCGCCGCACCACCCGGGCGGACGCCGTTGCGACGCGCTGACCAGCCAGATCGACCTCGTACCGACCGTCCTGGACCTGTGCGGCGTGGAGCACCCGGGCCTGCACGTCCCCGAGACCCCCTTCCCGCGCGGCGAGGTCCAGCCGCTTTCGCCGCTTCCCGGGCGCAGCGCGGCGCCGCTGCTGGACGGATCAGTCGAGAGCATTCACGACGAGGTCGTGATCGAGAACGACGATGCGTCCACGGGCCTGCGCCCCCGGGCGCTCGTCACGGCGGGGCATCGCCTGACCGTCTATCCGGCGACCGGCGAGGCAGAGCTGTTCGACCTGCGCGAGGACCCCCACGAGCTGCACAACCTGTTCGACAGACGCGCCGCCGCGCCGCTGCGCCGCGAGCTGACCGACCGCCTCCTGCGGGCCTACTGCCGCCAGGCGCCGCTGTCGCCCCTGCCGCCCTGGAACGCCTAGCAGTGTTACTATGGGGAGCAGGGTACATTGAACATCCGAAGACGCTGACAAGCTCCGGAAAGCCGTCGTCTCGCCCTGGACCTGTTCAATATACCTTGCTCCCGGTAGTAAGTGAGTACATAGTGATTGCCCAACGGGCCGAAGGCCCGGCAGGTTGTTAGCCGGGGGCGCAGGCGAAGCCAAGCCCCCGGAACAGGCCAAACCGATCTCGCCCCGACGGGGCGAGTGGGACGCTTTGCTTTTCCTGCCGGGCCCCATACGGGCCTTCACTGCGCTTCGGCCTCGGGCCGCACGCCTCCCCAGCCGT
>JBMCUM010000155.1:0-5066 GCA_048622595.1 Planctomycetota bacterium
CGCCCGAACGGCGCCCCACGCTGAATGCACCGCCGCAGCGCGAAGGCGGACGGCGTCACTGCGCGGCGTCCTGTTCGCCGGGGCGGGTCGTCGGTTGGACCGCCCCTCCGTCGCCGGTCGGCAGGAACATGAGTTCCTCGGCGACGGGGCCCAACTCATCGGCCGCCTTGTTCAGCCAGCGGCGGGCCTCGGCGTGGGCGGGCTCCCTCTGGAGACAGCACTGGTAGTAATACAGCGCGTCCTCCTGGTATCCCTGCGCGTGGAGCGTGCGCCCCAGGTAATAGCAGGCCCTGGCGTCGTTGGGCTCGCGCTCGATGGACTCGGCGAGCTTGCTCCGCGCCTCGTCCAGCTTTCCGACCTGAAAGGCGGCGATGCCCTCTCTGCGCAGCTTCCAGGCCTCCAGCGAACAGCCCGACCCGACGGCCAGGCCCGCAAGCCCGATGCACAAACCCGCACACAATGCGTTTCGCATAGCCCTGCTCCTTGTCTCGCCGACGAGCGACGTTCTCAAGCGAAGCCCGCCGGCGGACGGCGGAGACACAACATACCGCGCCGCCGGGCGGACTGGCCTCGACCCTGTTTGTGCCCTAGTATCATAGAGATGCCCCAGGCGTTTGTCATCCATGAGCATCATCGCGGGCGGAGCGTGCATTACGACCTGATGCTGGGGCCGCCGGCCCGCGACGCCGAGGCGCCGCTGGCGACGTGGCGGTTGGAGCAGGATCCGGCGGATCAGCCACCCGGCCTATCGCAGCCCGCCCGGCGCATCGCCGACCACGGACGACACTTCCTGAGCTACGAGGGCCCGCTGCGGGCCGGCCGGGGCGAGGTCCGCATGCACGACAGCGGAACCTGCACGACGCGGTCATCGACCGCCGGGCTGTGGCTGATCGATCTGCACGGGCGTCGCATCGAGGGCGCATTTGAGCTGCGGCGCGTGGCGGACGACCGCTGGCGCCTTACCCGCCTGCATCCCGCCGCGTCGCCGGAATGAAATGCATCACCATCGCGCCGTCGCGAATGTCCATGCCCGTCAGGCGGACGCGCGTCTCCCGCCGCAGGCCGAACACCGGCGTCACCGGCTCGCCGTCGATGGCGCCCACCACGCGGGCGACCAGCCGCCGCATCTGCCCCGACGTCGGAACGCCGCCGTGCCGGTCCGCAGTCGGGGGCGGCTCGACGGCCGCGGCGGCCCGATCCCGCAGCGCGGCAAGGGCGCGGTCCACGAGGAACGAGGGCACCGGCAGGCGCCCGACGCGGGCACCGGTCAGCCGAATCCGCAGGTCGCCGTTGTCCAGCAGCTCGAAGCCCAGTCTCAGCGTCAGAACCTTGTTGTAGCCGGTATGACGCACCATCAGTCCCAGAGCCCCGTCCCGCATCGTCACGGCCGGGGCGGCCAACTCGGCGCGCGCGAGCGGCTCGCGCACCTGCCCGCTCGTCGTGCCCGGAAGCTGGGCCACGATCTCGTCCATCGACGCCAGGTAGGCGTTGAGCTCGTCGGCTCCCACGGCGAGGTCGAACGGCTGGCGGCGTTCGGCGGCATTGTGGAAGTCCTCCGCCACGCGCTGGAGGAAGCGTTTGGCCCAGCGAACGCGCCGGGCGTGCGGCAGATCGGCCGGGCGGTAGTCTCCCGGGACCGCGCTGGCCAGCAGGTAACACACCCCGCAGCCCAGCGCCAGCAGGACCACGAGCGCCACGGCGACCTTCAACGCGCGGATCACATGGGGCTCCCGTCTTCCAGCGACAGCAGGAACTCCAGCGTCATCGCGTCGCGGACTTCCTGTGGTGTGAAGCGGATCCGCCGCAGCAGCACCTCCCGCGGCGATTCCGCCCGGCTTTCGTCCGCCAGCTCCTCAACGCTGAAGTGCCCGCCGCTGCCACTGCGCAGGACGGCCGGCGACGCCGACTCCGGGGCGATGCGCACCGCGCTGCCCGCCTCGACCACCTCGGCCGGATGGGTCGTCATGAACGCCTCCGTCACTTGCGCCGCAGGCTCAATGGCGAAGCGATCCGTCACCGTGACGCGATCGCCGGCACCCGACAGCGCGATCCGTCGGCGCAGCGACCGCAGCCGGTCTGTCCCGTAGGCGCCCGTCATGTCGACCTTGGCGACCTTGGTCCCGTCCGCCGCGTCCGTTACCTCCAGCGTGCCGGCGAACTCGTCCCCCGGACACTGCCCCGCCCCGTCGATGACCGGAACGCTGTGCCCCAACGAATTGCAGAACACGCTCTCGTAGCGGTGTTGATTGAAGGTGCGGGCCGAGTAGACCGGCTTGCCCGGGTCGGTCAGGTAGAACACGCCATCGCGGAAGACCACGAACGAGCCGATGTCGTTGTGGTTATGGTACTCGGCGTTGTGCCCGGCCTTGACGCCGACGGCCAGACGCCCCGCGCGAAGCTTCGCCACGCCCAAATCGGGAAGCACCGCCTCGCTCCGGTCGTGGTGCGGTCGCACCGTCCGTCCGTCGTACAGCGCCAGCGCCTCCAGCGAACCGACGGCGAGCTGCCCGTCGTCCGTCAGGCGACAGAGTCCAAGCAGCTCGGGAATGTCGTGGAAGCGGTTGATCAGCAGCGCCGTGGCCGGGCTCTGGTAACCCATCGACGCGTCGGCGAACGGCAGCTCCTTGCCCGGAGCGAGGTTCACCGAGAGAGGATAGCGGCAGATGTCGGCGATCTTCGCACCGGCCATGATGTCCACCCCCCCGCCGGTGGCGTTGAATGCCAGGGCGGCGAAGTACACGTACCAGCCCATGCCGAACCGCCAGTAGCTCGGGCCCTCCATACAGCCGCCGTCGGCGGTGAAGCCGTTCAGGAACGCCGGCAGGGACGCCAGCGCCTCGGCCAGCACGGCAGCGCATCGCGCCGGCGACTCGCCCAGAAGCAGCGCCGCTGCGCCCACCGCGCCGTTGCACACGGCGTTCCAGTTGTTCTGGCTTAGCACGTCCGCCGGGTGGGCCCGCCACAGGAAGGTCCGCCCCGGCTCGAGGTACGGGCCCAGCACGCGGCGCCGGACCTCGGCGACGGCGCGGCTGCGCACCTCCTCGGCCATCGCGTCGCCGAAGGTCCGCACGATCAGGGCGAGCTGCGCCGCCGTTATCGCGGCGAACAGGTCGATCGGTTGGCCATGGACCTCGTGGGCGGGCATCACCCAGAAGCTCGTCTCGCAGTCCGCCCAGACGAGATCCTCCAGCATGCCCATGCGGTCCATGCCCAGGTAGCACGCCGTCGCCGCCTGCGTCAGCCGTCGCCTGCGCTGATGCATCACCCGCTCATACCGCCGGCGGTTACCCGTGCGACTGTAGTCGCGGTACAGGTTGTACGGCAGCAGGGGGATGGGCTCTTTCGGGTCGAGCTCGCGCTGCAGGCGTTCGAGCAGCCCCTGGCGGCGCGCGATTTTGACGGCCCGGCTGCGGGCGGTCGGGTCGGTCAACTCCGGAAACGGCGAGGCGGAGGCCGTTTCCAGCATCCGCTCCAGGGCACTGCGGTCGGTTGGGAAGGTCGCTGCGGCGTGCGTCATGTCGTATCGGCCTTTCGCCCCGCGCGCCGGATGCGAGCGACGAAGTCCCGGTAGTCCTCCGGCGTGTCGATGCGGGCGCCCCGGTAGCTGACGACGGCGACCGCGATGTCGTACCCGTGCTCCAGGGCGCGGAGCTGCTCGAGCTTCTCCGCCTGCTCGGCGGGCGTCGATTCCAGCGTTGCGTACGTGCGCACGAAGCCCGCACGGTAGGCGTAGATGCCGTGGTGCAGCAGATACCGCGGATGAGCGTCCCCGTCGCGATCGTGCGGGATCATCGCGCGAGAGAAGTACAGCGCCATCCCCCGGCGGTCGACGACGACCTTGGTCATCCCCGGACGCGATGCCTCCTCAGCGCCGATGGGCGTTGCCAGCGTCGCCATGGGCGCCCCGGCGCCGTCCAGCAATTCCACCAGGCGGTCCACGCAGTCGCCCGGCATCTCGGGCTCGTCGGCCTGGACGTTGACGACCACGTCGTCGTCGGACAGGCCCAGCCGGTCGGCCACCTCGGCGATGCGATCCGTTCCGGTGCGACAGCTCCGGTCGGTGAGCATCGCCTCGCCACCGAAGTCCCGCACGGCCGCGACGATCCGCTCGTCGTCCGTGGCGACCACGACGCGCCGGAGGTATCGCGCAGACGCGACCGACTCGACCACGTGGCGGATGAGCGGCCTGCCCGTTTCGGCCAGCAGCGGCTTGCCCGGCAGCCGGGTCGACGCATACCGCGCGGGGATCACCGCTGTGGCGTTCATGGGGGTGGCAGTGTAGGTGCGGACGCGGCGATTGCAAGGCGAATCGCGACGTCGCCGGGTCACGCGCGGCCGACGTATTCGCCGCTGCGCGTATCGACCTCGATGGTCTCTCCGGACTCGATAAACGGGGGGACCTTCACCCGGGCACCGCCGGCGCAGGTGACCTCTTTGGGCTGGTTCGTCGCCGTGGCTCCCTTGACCTGCGGCGGCGCGTCGGTGACCTCGAGCTTGACGGTGTGCGGCAGCTCGGCATTGACGGGCTGGCCTTCCACGAAATCCACCTGGATGGCGATGTTCTCGCCCAAGTAGACGCTCCTGTCGCCAATCAGCTCGCCCGAAAGCGTGACCTGCTCGAACGTCTCGGAGTCCATCACCACGTGCCCGTCCGTGTCGGAATACAGGTACTCCATCGACTTGGTCTCGACGATGGCCTGCTCGAACGGCTCGGTCGTGCGGAAGCGCTCCGTGACCGACTGGCCCGTCTGGATGTTCTTCAAGCAGATGGACTGGTAGCTCTGCCCCTTGCCCTTGGCGATCTTCTCGTTGTCCTGGCAGACCCAGATGCCGTCCTTGTACTGCACCGCCATGCCGCGGCGGAGGTCACTGGCTTTGACGCTCATGGTTCTTCCTTCCTCGGCTCGGTTTAGATCCGCGGTCGCATCGCCCCGCACGATACCCCCTCCATTACGCCCGCCAGGACTCGAACCTGGGGCCTCCGGTTTAGGAAACCGGTGCTCTATCCTGCTGAGCTACGGGCGTAACTGCCCTATTATGTAGGAAGTAAGCTACGGGCATGTGCC
>JBMCUM010000156.1:0-5065 GCA_048622595.1 Planctomycetota bacterium
CCCGCTGCAGGCGCGCTGGTGCGGCGGCGCCGCAGGACACCCCAGGCGACCAGCCCCGTCAACAGCGCCACGGCGCCCCCGGCCGCAAGCGCCGGGGCGTCCGAGCCGCCGCGCCGTGCCGCCGTGGCCGGCGGAGCGGGCGCCACCGCGTCGGACCGATCGGCGTACCAGTGCACGGCGACGGCTTCGGGCGAGTCGGCCCCGATGGCGCGCTGCACGCAGCGACGGATCGCCTCGCTCTGCCGGAGGCGAACGGCGTCGACGCTCTGGCCCGCGCGGGCATGCGCCCCGCCCGCCGGCGCCACCCGCCCCAGGTAGCTCCGCGGGACCGACACCGACGCGCCGGTGCAGCGAACCCGCCCGTCGACGCGCTCCACGTGGGCCGCAACCGCCAGACCGTCGATGTATGACAACGCCGAGCGGATCTTCCGCTCGTAGCGCGTCTCGGCGCGCTGCAGCTCGACCGGGGCGGCGGCGAGGGCGCCTTCGGCCGCGGCGCGGTAGCTGCGCCCGGCGCTGTCGACGATCCGCACCGCCTGTCGGTCCATGTCCTCGATGCTTCCGGCGACCTGGTCGGCGATGGCCGCGGCCAGTGCGTCGGTCATCTCCGCGCCCGGCGCGAGCGTGACGTTGACCACGGCGGTGGGCGCCACGCCCGCAGCGCCAAGGCGGCGGGGCACGCCCGGCTCGAACAGCACCGTCGCCGACGCCACCGCGTCCATCCGCGAGATCAGCCGACCCAGCGTGAGCATCTTCGTCGCACGCCACCGCTGGGTCTTCCGGGCGGCGGAGGACCAGATGTCCCCGCCCTCGGCGAGGCGACGGAGGGGCTCGACGGGGTCCGCCTGCGGCGAGGCCGACGCCAGCGCGGCGCGGGCGCGGGCGCGCTGGTCGGGCGCGACGAGCAGGGCGGCGTCGCCGCGACGATAGGGGATGCCTTGGGCGTCCAGCACGGCCGCCGCACGGTCGCGCTGCTCGGGCGTGAGGGGACGGTCGGTCAGCGGAACCATGTCCGCGCCGCCGCCGTCGGCAACGACCAGCCAGACGCCGGCCGCAACGACCAGCACGACCAGCGCCACGCCACCGAGGCGCTGGCGCCGCGTCAGTTGCGCCCAACGCCGGGCCAGACGGATGCGAAGTTTTCTCGGCCGCTTCATGCTGCGCGGTCCTCCATGACCGCGGGGCGAGCGTCGGCACCTGGGCCCGGCGCGTCGCCCGTGTGCGGCAACGGTTAGGTTTCTCCGGCGTCCATCCGCGCGAAGTGCTCGCGAATCTGGGCCATCGTCATCTCCGACGCCTTCAGCTCGGCGATCCGCTCGAGGCGCTCGAAGGCCGAGGCGTCATACAGGCGATGCCCGCCCGGCGTCCAGTGCGCCTCGGGAAGCAGGCCCATGGTGGTGTAGTTGTGGATGGTCTGTCGGCTGACGCCGGCGAACTCGACCAGCTCGCCGACGCGGTATCGCCGCGGGGGGATTCGCCCGCGGCGCCGACGGCGTGGCGCGGCCTGGGGTTGCTGCGCGGCGCCCCGCGCCGGCTGATTCGTGGTTGTCGTCTTCTGCGATGCGGACATGGCGGGCAACCTGCTTACAAGTGCTTTTGACGTTTCGTAAAAAGTATCTACACCCGCGCGCGAGCCGCCCGCAACAAAAAAACCGAGAAAGAGGCGAAAAAAATCCCCCAGCGAGCCGGTTTTTCTAAAGTTGGCAGCGCGCGACCCGAGGCGGACCGCTACATGTTCGGCCTTGCGCCGGGCGGACCACAACATGGACGGCCCGTCACGGAAACCGGCGGATCGCCCTCGTGGACGCCGCACGAACGGAAAAACCGCCTGTAGCCGTTCAAGTTTTTATGCGGCGGATCGCACGACTAATGGAACTCAACGACAACGGGGATGTGTTCCCGATCCAGCGAGATCGGCTCGGGTTCGTCGCAACCGTGCATGTACGCCCGGTGTCCGGACCAGGGCCAGTCCTCCGCTCGGTTGACCAAGCCCCGCCGGACCGGGTTCTCATGTACGTATCGGATCTTCTCGCGCACGTCTCGGTTGCTTCGGAGAAGCCGCTCGTAGCCGCCGCCGGCCTGCCAGAACCTGTGCTCGATCCTTCCGTCGGGCAGAACGTGGCGGAAGGGCGCAAGCTGGTGTGGGGCATTGGTGCGTAGCCGGTACATCGCGCGCCGCGACACCGACGATTTGATCGACTTGAGGATGTCGCTGATCCTCGCCTCTGTCGGAATCCAGACGACCAGATGGGCATGCTCCGGCATGATGACACCCGCCCACAGATGGAACCCGTGCTTGGCGCGGGCACGTTCGAGGGCATCCAGGAACCACCGGCGAGTCCGGTCTCGCGTCAGGAACGGACGCTGTTGGTAACATGAGAAAGTGAGGTAGTGGGCGCCATATGGCACATCCCAGCGCTTGCAACGCTTCCTGTGCCTGCCGTGCGACGAGTCCTTCATTCTATCCCGGCCCGTGGTCATCGTGTTCCCCTGTCCGCACGGGCGTCAGAGACGCCCGTGGCACCCAGCACCCAGCTAACCGTCTTCGCACCGGGATCACAAGGCGTCAGTCACTCGAGACGCCCGAGGCGCCCGGCCGCGGATCCGCGTCAAGGGGACGGAGCACTACTATCTGTTCGACTTCGGCGCCTCCGAGCGGAGCACGTTCAAGGTGAGCAAGGCGACGCTGCACCTGCGACTTGCGAAAGGTCATCTGCGCGAGGTCGCCTTCTGCACCCTCCCGTGCGACTGGGTCGAGGGCAAGGCGAACTACGAGCCGGAAGAGGGCTCGACCTGCTTTACGCACGTGATCTACCCGACGCACACCTGGCCGGTGATGGGCTCGACGCGCCCGCCGGGGCGGCGAGGGGAAGACCACGAACGGGCGGTGCGGGACCGGGCCAGGGGCGGGACGATGCTCGATGCGACGTTCAACTCGCCGCAGATGCGGTGGGAGACGTCGAAGGTCGAGGCGGGCGAGGACGGTTGGAAGCACGGCCGGGATCCGAAGCAGGATGACCCGATCGTAACGTTCGATGGCTTCGGCGGGGAGCAGGTCGAAGCGCTCAAGTGCGCGGCGCTTAGAATGCTGGCGGCCTACGAATAGAGCATTTTGCAGACAGATTGTCGTCCTGTTCGTCCGTGAGGACGCGCCCGGCAAGGACGGAGAAGCAGGCCCGTACGGGTCGATGCAGCCGGACGCCGCCGGGCGAAGCCGCAATCAGAAGAGGGCGACAGGGTTTCTGCAAACTGCTCTAGCACGGCGGGACAAGCCGGCCATCCCACCCAGGCGCAGGCAAGATGCCTTCGCTACAGCCGTTCACGGGCGTCTGTCCACGACTCGCCTCGCGCGGGCGAGACCCATACGGGCGGTGCTGCCCGCGATACACGAGGGCAAGCCATCCGGCCCGTCCGGGATGCCCTCGCTACAGGGCTTTGCGAATGCCCGGGTCATCCCCCGCGCTGCATGGCGATCAGCCCGGTCCGCGCCAGCTCGCCGATCCCGTACGGGCGGACGAGGTCGATGAACGCCTCGATCTTCTCTTCCGCCCCGGCCAGCTCGACCAGCACGCTGTCCCGCGCCACGTCCACCACCCGCCCGCGGAACAGGTTGACCAGCTCGACCACCTCCGGACGCTTCGCCGCGGGCGTGTGCACCCGGATGAGCATCAGGTCGCGCTGGACGCACGGCGTGGCCGCGAAGTCCCGCACCTTGACCACGGGGACGACCTTTCCCAGTTGCTTGCGGACCTGCTCCAGGACGCGGTCGTCGCCGATGACGACGATGGTCATGCGACTGAGCTCGGGGTGCTCGGTCCGCCCGACCACGAGTGAGTCGATGTTGAACCCGCGTGCGGCGAACATGCCCGCCACGTGCGCCAGGACGCCCGGCTGGTTCTGAACCAATGCGCTGATGATGTGTTTCATGGTGCTTTCTCGCTCACGCCAGCTTGCCCAGATCGACCTCGTGAAGCCCCTTGCCCGGTGCGACCATCGGATAGACGTTCTCCCCGGGGGAGACCCGGGCGTGCAGGACGACCGGTCCGTCGTGGTCCAGCATCGCCCTCAGCGCGTCGTCCAGCTCCTCGTGCCGCGCGACGGTCATCCCCTTGGCGCCGAAGCCCTCGGCGATGGCCGCGAAGTCCGGGCAAACGTCCTCCACGCCGCTGTACCGCCGCCCGTAGAACAGCTCCTGCCACTGGCGGACCATTCCCAGGTACGTGTTGTCCAGCACCACGAACTTGACCGGAAGCCCGTACTGAGCGGCCGTGATGACCTCCACCATCGTCATGGTGAAGCTCCCGTCGCCGTCGATGTCGATCACCGTCCTGTCCGGGTTGCCCGCCTGGGCGCCGATCGCCGACGGGCAGCCGAAGCCCATCGTCCCCAGCCCGCCGGACGTGATGATCTGCCGCGGGCGCCGCCACCCGTAGAACTGCGCCGCCCACATCTGGTGCTGCCCCACGCCCGTGGCGACGATCGCGTCGTGGTCCGTCAGCTCGCCCAACCGCTCGATGATCTCCTGCGGGCGCAGCTCACCGGCCGTGTCGTACGTCAGGGGGTAGCGCTTCTTCCACTCGTCAATCCGCCCCACCCACTCGGACCGATCGGCCTGGCGGACGTATTTGCCCATCCGTTCGAGGATTTCCTTCGCGTCGCCCACCAGCGGGATGTCCACATCCACATTCTTCGAGATCGACGCCGGGTCGATGTCGATGTGCACGATCTTCGCCTCCGGGGCGAACGTTTCGATGTCTCCCGTGACGCGGTCGTCGAACCGCGCCCCGACCGCCACCAGCAGATCGCACTGCTGCACCGCGTAGTTCGCCGTCGCCGTCCCGTGCATCCCCAGCATCTGCAGCGCCAGCGGCGAGCTCTCGTCCATCGTCCCCAGCCCCAGCAGCGTCGTGGTCACCGGAATCCGTGCCCTCTCCGCCAGGGCGCGCACCGCGTCCGTCGCCCCGGAGATCACCGCCCCGCCGCCGACGTACAGCACCGGCCGCTGCGACTGGTTGATCGCCTCGGCGGCGGCCTTGACCTGCTTCATGTTCGGCTCCCACCGCGT
>JBMCUM010000157.1:0-4976 GCA_048622595.1 Planctomycetota bacterium
CCGCCGCCCTGCTCGCCCAGCGACGGACACGCCAGGTAGCCCACCTTGTTCCGCAGCCCGTGGACGAAGCCCAGGTTGCCCTCCTTGCGCTCGGGGTGGTCGGTCAGGTACTGGTAGATGATGGGCCAGAACTGAAGCCCGTACACCCGCCGCGGGTTGGAGGCGTTCTTGTAGTACGCGTAGTCGTCCGGGAGCTTGTCGTCCCACTCGCTGGCGTACATGTGGAACGCGTTGCTCAGCGAGTGCATGTTCGTCTGGCAGGCCGACGACTGCGCCATCTCGCCGGCCTGCTTGAGCATCGGCATCAGGATGCTCACCAGCAGCGCGATGATCGCGATGACCACCAGCAGCTCGATCAGTGTAAAGCCGCGACGGCCTGCCGCGAAGTCGGCTCGACGGTTGGCGCACATGAGGCGTCCTCCATGCTGGGCCCGCCTGCCCGTTCGGCGCCGCGGAAGCTCGCGCCCCGGCTGCGGGCCGGCTGGGCCGATCGGTTGACGGACATGATTCCCGGTCATGGTCGCTTTGCCCGCGAACGAGGGGGATATGCTCAACCTCGGCGGGCAACCTTTCCAAGGCAGCCGCTCTATGTGCAAAGTAGCTTCCCCGACGGCGTCGGTCAAGGAAGAATCCGCCGATGAACCATTTGCGATGTTCGTGGCGCGGGCCCATGCGGTCGTGCGACTCGTACGAGGCGTTCGACGCGCCCGGCTTCACGGATGGGCGGCGCGCTGTTTGTAGCGAAGGTCCATACGGATCTTCGACGGTCCCGCCTTTGTGTACCGCGGGCAGCACCGCCCGTATGGGTCTCGCCCGCGTGTGGCGAGGGCATCTTGCCCTCGCTGGGGAACCTTTCGCGGCCAAGATGGCCGCGAGACGCGCGGGCGAGACGCCCGCGCTACGAACGTCGCAAATGGCGCGGGCGGCGAATCCGCTTTGACCGCCCCGGCCCGGGCGCGCATACTGCAAGATCGAGGCGGTGCAGGGGGCGGATCGCGCCGGCGGCGCGGGAAGAAATCCGGGCAGGTCCCTGCCGCGCCGCGACAGGCCGGTATGGTATAATGCGATTCGGCGGCCGCCCGCCGGGGACCGCCACCACGTGAGGAGAGACGCCATGATGGTTCGCCATGTTGAACCGACCGTTCCCGGCCGCGTCCGCGGATTCACCCTCATCGAGCTTCTGGTGGTCATCGCGATCATCGCGTTGCTGGTGGCGATCCTGATGCCGACGCTGAACGAGGCGAAGGACATGGCCCGGACCGTCGCCTGCCAGACGAACCTGAGCCAGATGGGCCGGGCGATGAGAGTGTACGCCGCGGACTTCGGCGGGACGCTGTGCTACGACACGCACCTGACGGCGTGGGGACTCGGCGGTCACGGGTACGGGCTGCCCAAGACGCCCGGGCACATCAGGGATTACCTGGACGGAACGCCGGTGTACTTCAGCGCCAAGCCGAACCAGGAACCGGACGGACCGGCCGGCGTGATGTACTGTCCGGCCTACAAGGCGATCCCGGACATCCGCGGCAGAAGCCCCTACCCGGGCTGGGAGGGGCGCTACGCCACGTGCTTCCAGAACATGGGCCCGACGCACATCGCCCGCAGCTACCGCATCAACGACTGGTTCGCGGAGATCCCCACGTCGCACAACTGGAACAAGACCTCGACCGACAAGAAGGTGCCCAAGATGACCGATGTCCGCGCCGCGTCCAAGCTCGTCCTGTTCAGCGAGGGCTGGGGCAAGGGGCTCAGCACCGGCGGACACGCCGGCGGGCGCGGGTGGTATCTCAACCCGAAGCACGGGGACCGTTGCCCGGCCGTCCGCGCCGACGGAAGCGTCAAGCTCTACACCGAGGAAGAAAGCGTCGCCGGGGGGATCCTCTGGAGCCCGAACAACGGCATCAAGAGCTCCTACCAGGTCGAGACCTGGGGCACGTATCTCCACCCCGGGTACACGAAGTCGTATTGAGCCGTTGCGCTCGGCCGGAGCGCATGCTATAATCGATTTGTCGAAAGTCCGCCGCACGCGGCGGACGACGCACGCCAGGCCGTGCGGACCCGCACGACCGCCGGGGCGGTCCCGGCGGTCCATATGCGCGGGCGGCGCCGCCTCGCGAGGAGACCCGTCATGCGAGTCGAAGGTTCACGTCGGATGCGCGCGGTCGGGGCGGGCGCGGGCTTTACCCTGATCGAGCTTCTGGTGGTCATCGCGATCATCGCGTTGCTGGTGGCGATCCTGATGCCGACGCTGAACGAGGCGAAGGACATGGCCCGGACCGTCGCCTGCCAGACGAACCTGAGCCAGATGGGCCGGGCGATGCACGCCTACGCCACGGACTTCGGCGGGGTGCTGTGCTACGACACGCACCTGACGGCGTGGTCGCTGGGCGGTCACGGGTATCGCCTGCCCAAGACCTACGGGCACATCAGCGCGTACATGGACGGAACGCCGGTGTACTTCAACGCCCGTCCGTCCGAGCAGCGCAGCAACCACGAGAAGAACGACCCGGACGGACCGGCCGGGGTGATGTACTGCCCCGCCTACGAGACGAAGACCGACATCCGGGGGCGGACGCCCTTTCCCGGGTGGGAGGGCAGGCATGCGACCTGCCTGCAGAACATGGGGCCGACGCACATCGCCCGCAGCTACCGCGTCAACGACTGGTTCATGAAGATCTCCCCCGACCCGAAGCACCTGCCCAGCGCCAACTGGTGCGACACGGTCAAGGAGGTCCCCCGGATGCAGGACCTCCGCGCGGCGTCCAAGCTCATCACCTTCGGCGAGGCGTACAACAAGAACCTGTATATCGGATTCAAGACGATGTACTTCAACCCGCACCACGGCGACCGCGCCCCGGCCGTCCGCGCCGACAGCAGCGTCAAGCTTTACACCGACGCCGAGGCCCGGGGCGGGTCGGGCTATCCCTGGAGCCCGAATCACGGCGTCAGCAGCTCCCACCTCGCCGAGACCTGGGGCCCGTACCTCCACCCCGAGTACTCCAAGTCGTACTGACCGGCGGGCGCCGCGCCGGGACCGCGGGACGCAGCCGCCGCCTTGCGATGCCCGCCCGGGGCGGTACAATACCCGCGATGAACGGACCCGCGCCGAGCGGGGAAAGGCGATGTGCATGCGGACTGCTCTGTGGACGTGCGTGGTGCTGGCGGTGCTGGCGGGTGGCGGATGCGGCCGCGCGGAACTGGCGGCGCCGCCGGACGAGCTGACAGCGGCGCAGCGGAACTTCACGTCGCTGTGGCGGGCGAGCTTCGACGTCCTGCGGGACTACCGCTTCGACGTGGACTGGTTCGACCGGCGCAGCGGGACCATCCACACCGAGCGGATGACCGCGATGCATTTCACCGAGTTCTGGCGTAAGGACAGCACCACGCCGCGCCAGGTCGCCGAGAGCTCGCTGCAGACCATCTACCGCACGGCGAGGGTGGAGATTCACCCGGTCGGGGACGCCGAGGATCGCTTCAAGGCGGTCGTCCGCGTGGAGACGGCGCGGTCCGACGAGCCGGCCCTTCAGGTCACCAGCACGTCCCAGGCGCGCGAGCTGTACACGGGCACGGCCAAGCGCCACCTCGAGGTCCGGCGCCACGTGCGCGCCGAGGTCGAAGGCGAAGGCGGCGTGGTCCAGATCGGGCGAGATGAGGCGCTCGAACGCCGCCTCACCGAGGACATCCGCGCCCGCGCGGCGGACCTTGCCGCTGCCGACCCGACCCGCTGACCGCGGAGCGTGCCCGCCGCGACCGGCGGACGCGGTCCGTCGTCGCGCCGCGCCCCCATGCTTATCCGTGCGACTCGCGCCTCGCCGCCCGGGGCCTACGGCTGGGAACCGGGCATGAACCCCTCGGGCCCGCCCGCCGGCCGCTCGGGGTCGATCCCGAGCTTCTCGAGCATGGCCTTCTGGTTCTCTTTGGCGTTCTCCAGCTCCGCGGCGTAGTCGAACGTCGGCTTCAGGTCGCCGGTTACGCGGGCGCGAAGCGGCTCGTCCGTGCCCAGAACCGCCTGGCGGATCTCTTCGGCCATGACGCTCTGTCCCGCCGCGCCGCCCTCGCGGACCAGCTCGGCCACCTTGTTCTTGTCGGCCATGGTCGCGTCCATCGCCTTCAGCAGGGTCTTGCCCTCCCAGGCGACGTTGAGCCCGGCGTCGGTTTTCGTGAAGCCCGAGTGCTCGGCGAGCTCGCCCGGAAGGCGGAAGGTCACCTCGGAGGTCATCGAGGTGAGCATGGCGACCATCAGGGGCCTGGCCTGCTGGTACTGCATCCGCTGGGCGAGGATTGCCTGGTCGAGCTCCTCGCCGTCGAGGTCCTCGCCGCCGGCGGGCGGCGCGTCTGCGGGGTTGATGCTCACCGGCCCGCCCATCTCCGGCGGCTGGATGTCCAGCGACAGGACCATCCCGCCGTCGTCCTCCTCCCACGTGATGGGCATCTTCCCGCCGGGCAGCTCCAGCTCGGCGTAATCGGCGAAATAGGCCGTACCCGACAGCCGAATCCGCCCGTCCTCGCGGATGGCGTAAGCCACGTCCGACCACGCCTCGACGCCGTCGGCGTCGGCGAGCATCTTCTCGACGGCGCGTCGGGCGGCCTGTTCGGGATCGGCGATCTTGCCCTGCGAGGCGCCCATCGGGTTGACGGGCACGGCGGTCACGATCTGGAAGGCGACCTTGCCCGACCCGTCCGGGTTCAGCGTCATGACATGCTCGGTCTGCCAGCAACCGGCGAGGGCGACGAGCCCGCAGGCGATCAGCGAAAGCGCAAGAATCTGTCTCATCGGGGGCATCCTTTCGGTTCGAGGGCGGTGAGTTCACCGGAAGTATACGTCGCCTACCGGCGCGGGGAAAGCCCCTATCCGCCGCGGGACCCCGCCGCGGCGCGGGCGCAGCTCGCCCGAACGCATCGGCCGGCGGCGGGCGGACTCACCACCACAGGAAGCTGATCCCCAGCCCGATCAGCACCAGGGCGCCGCCGATCTC
>JBMCUM010000158.1:0-4949 GCA_048622595.1 Planctomycetota bacterium
GCATCGCGCATGCAACGGATTGCGCGTGCCCCGTCGGGGCACGCCCTACGGCCTGGATCAAGCCGCGCCGTCCCGGCGCGTCGGGACCGCACGCAGTCCCCCCGAGCAAGTAGGGCGTGCACGCGTTGTTTGCGTGCACGCGAAAGACAGGCATCGCGCATGCAACGGATTGCGCGTGCCCCGTCGGGGCACGCCCTACGGCCTGCCCCGGAAGGCGGTGCAGTATCGGTCAGCCCATGTTCTCCTCGGCGTTTATCGGTGTTCATCCCCCTCCGCCGTGGCGCAAACCGGCGGAACTAAGAGGTACGTTCCGATCAGCAGCTCGAGGGCGCGTTTGATCTCGTCGGCGATCTGCGCGCGGTCGGACCAGATGGCCGTCCCCAGCGCCTCGTGGGCGGCGCTCGGCGTTTCGGCGATGTGGGCGGGGCGGAGGCCGACGCGCCTTGCGACCCGGCCCGCAGGGCCGGAGGTTTGTGACCGGAGGCGAAGCCCCCGGACCCCGTGCCGGGCCACTTCCGGGCCGGAGGTCCGGCGGGGAAACGCCAAACGCTCCACGCGCCCCGTCGGGGCGCGTGTGGATGAAGCATGTTCCGCCGCCTGCTCGGCTTGCGGGTATCGACCTTACGGGCCTTCGGCGTGTGAAGCCCCCGACACCGTTGTGGACTTATCATACACCGCTTAGCGATTCGCCGAGCGGATGAAGGCGTCGTAGAAGGTGCGCTCGGGTCCGATGCCCTTGGCCGCGAGCACCTTCCGCGCCGCGGCGAGCATCCCCGGGCTGCCGCACAGGTACGCCTCCATCCCGGCCCCGTCGTCGAGACGACGGTCGAGCACGTCGGTGATCAGCCCGGTCTCGCCGGTCCAGTTGTCGCCCGGCTGGGGGTCGGACAGCGCCGCGACGAACGAGAACCACTCGTGGTCCCGCTCGTATGCGCCGAGCTCGTCGAGCAGGTAAAGGTCCCTGCCCGCCACCGCGCCGAAATACAACGTGCACGTCCGCTCCACGTCCGTCTCGGCCATGTGGCGCAGGATGGACCAGAACGCCGACAGGCCCGAGCCCCCGGCGACCCAGACCATGGGGCGGTCCGTGTTCGACAACCCGAACTCGCCGTACGGGCCCGAGAACCGCACCTCGTGTCCGCAGCGCAGGCGGTTGAAGATCCAGTTCGTGCACACGCCGCGCGGGTTGTGGCGCACGATCAGCTCGACGGCGCCGTCGTCGCTCGGCGGATTGGCGAAACTGAAAGGCCGCGAAGGTCGGGACGCCCGCACGCTCGTCGGGACGTTCAGCTTGATGTATCGCCCCGCGCGAAACTCGATCCGCTCCGGATGCAGCAGCGACAGGCGCAACATGCGAATGTCGTGCGTCATCTCGCGAATCCACTCCACCCGCGCCCGGAACGGCCTGGCCGCGAGGAACTCCTCGGGGATCTCCACGGTCAGGTCGTCGGCCACGGGCACCAGGCATGTCAGGCGCCAACCGGCGCCGAGCTCCTCGGCGGTGAGATGCTTTCGTTCGGCGGGCGTGGGGTCGTTGGCGCTGGACAGCACCCGCGCCCGGCAGCAGCCGCACCGCCCGTCCCCCCCGCAGATGCTGGGCAGGGGGATGTTCTCGCCCGCGAGCGTGTCAAACAGGGATCGTCCGGGCGCGACGCGAAGCGTTCGCTCGCCGTCGTTAATATCGATGGTGCAGGTCTCTTGCTGCGCGTCGGCCTGGCTCATGGGCACCTCACGGGTCTATCACCATTATTGCCGCCCGCTCGGCCGATTCCCAACCTCCTCAAAGACATAGCAGGGATGCAGGGGATTGAGGGGATACAACAATTTCATTTTGGATATGCGGGGATGAACCCCTCCAGACAAGTGCTCGAATGGGCAGGTCAACGCCGATAACGCGTGATTCTCTCACCCGTGTTTACCCCCTACGGGCCGTATGGCCGCGTTTATCCCCGCTATTTTAGACGCCAAAGGTTCATCCCCTGGATCCCCTGCATCCCTGCGACTGAATTGCGTGTTGGTTTACACCTTCAGCTCGGCGGATTCGCCCAGCAGGTCGGCGTGGCGCTTGCGGACGGGCGCGACGCGGTCGGCGAGGAAGGCGTCCACCTGCTGCGGGGCGCGCCCGACGAACGCCGACGGGTCCAGCAGCGCGTCGATGTCCACGCCGCTGAACGCCTCGTCGGCCCGGAGGCGATCGAGCAGGTCATTCGCCGCACCGTCCTCTTTGATGCGTCTGGCAGCGGCCTGGCTGTGCGTGCGGATCCGCTCGTGGAGATCCTGACGGTCGCCCCCGCCCTTGACGGCGGCCATCAGGATGTTCTCGGTCGCCAGGAAGGGAAGCTCCGCGCGCACGTTCGCGTCGATGACCGCCGGGTACACGACCAGTCCGCCGGCGACGTTGAGCGTGATCCGCAGCACGGCGTCTGCGGCGAGGAAGGTCTCGGGAATCGCCAGGCGCTTGTTCGACGAATCGTCCAGGGTCCGCTCGAGCCACTGCTCCGCCGCCGTATGCAGCGGACTGGCGGCGACGTCCATCAGGAACCGCGCCAGTCCCGTGGCTCGCTCGCAGCGCATCGGGTTGCGCTTGTAGGGCATCGCGCTGGAACCGATCTGCGAGCTGGCGAACGGCTCCTCCACCTCGCGCCGGTGGGCCAGCAGACGCACGTCGTTGCAGAACTTGTGCACGCTGGCGCCGACGCCCGCCAGGACCTGCGCCACCGCGGCGTCGACCTTCCGCGAGTACGTCTGCCCCGTGACCGGCGCGACGCGATCGAAACCCATCTTCTCGGCCACGAGCCGCTCCAGCCGCTCGACCTTCTCGTGGTCCCCTTCGAACAGGGCGAGGTAGCTCGCCTGCGTTCCGGTGGTGCCCTTGACGCCGCGGAACTCCAGGCGGTCGAGGCGCCACTCGAGGTCGTCCAGGTCCCGCAGGAAGTCGGCGCACCAGCACGCGGCGCGCTTCCCGACGGTGGTCAACTGCGCCGGCTGAAAGTGCGTAAAGCCCAGGCACGCCAGGTCGCGGTGGCGCTCGGCGAACGTCGCCAGGGCGTCGACGACGTTGACCAGCGCCGTGCGCAGCAGCGTCAGCCCCTCGCGGGTCTGGATCATGTCCGTGTTGCAGTTGACGAACTGGCTGGTCGCCCCGAGGTGCAGGATGCCCCGCGCCTCCGGGGCAACGTCCCCCAGCGCGTGGATGTGGGCCATCACGTCGTGGCGGAACTTGCGCTCGTACTGCGCCGCGGCCTGGAAGTCGATATCGTCCCGGTGGGCGCGTATCGCCTCGATCTGGGCATCGGAGATGTCCAGCCCGAGTTGCTGCTGGGCCTCTGCCAGGGCGAGCCACAGCCGACGCCACGTGGAGAACCTGCGCCGGTCGCTGAACAGCTCGCACATCGCGCGCCCGGCGTAGCGGGCTGCGAGCGGGCTGACGTATGTGTCTTCGCCGGGGGCCATGACCTCCGAGTGTACCACCGCGCCGCGGCGTTGTCATCGCCCCGCCACAGGCGCCGACCGATGCGCACGGGCCTTCCCCGCGGACCAGGGGGCGTCGATTTTTTCCCGGAATTTTTTTGCGCCCGCCCCGGCCGGGCTTTGCGCACCCGCCGCCGGTTTGCCGCGACGCGGATTTGCGCGCGCCGCACGTCGCCGGCCGGATAGGTCGAGGAGACGAGGCAATGGGCTTTGACCTGACGAACTTTCGCGACCCGCAGCTCGACGCCGACTACGTCAGCTACCTCGTCGAGCAGCAGGCCCCCGCCATTGCCGGACGGTACGGACGGTGGTGGGATTATTTCACCAATCCGACGCGTCCGCTGAGCGGGCCGGCCGCCGCCGCATCCGGCGCCCGCCCGTACGTCCAGGCCCAGGAGGCGGGGCTCCCGGCACGGATCACCGGGCTGGACCGTTCCGGAGGTCGGACCCGCGCCACGGACCTGCACCGCAAGGAAGTCGTCATCGAAAACGACATCGCCTGGCGCGTGCAGACGATGGTGGACTTCCTGTTCGGCCGGGGGGTGTCGCTGCGGTCCCTGGCGGTCGATGGCGAACTCGCCGCGACGATCGACGCCGTCATCGCCGCGCTGCTCGAGGTCAACGGGGGCGTCCGCTTCTTCCAGGAGATGGCCCTTCTCGGCGCGGTTTACGGCTTTGTGGACGTGGCTCTCCGCACCCCGGCCGGGGCACCTCGACTCCGACGGCGACTCGGCGTCGAAGGCGCGCCGGCGCGGCCGCGCGGCCGACGCGGCGCGGCGCATCGCCCTGGAGCCCGTCGAGGCGGGGCGCATCCTGCCCATCCTTTCCGACGACGACTACCGCACAGTCCGCTACTGGGTGCAACGCTATCACAAGCGTCCGCCGCGTCTGGAGCGGTCCCGCCGCCCGTGGTTCCTGGGCGGGTCGCGTGGCGCGGCGCCGGCGGAGGTGGAGGTCGTCGAGATTCTCGGGCCCGGATGGTGGCAGCGTTACGAGGACCGGGCGCTGGTCGCCGAAGGCCCGAACGTCCTCGGGCGGCTTCCGGTGGTGCACGTCCAGAACGTCTCGCTCCCCGGGCGGTACGCCGGGGCGAGCGACGTCGAGCCGCTGGTCCCGCTGCAGGACGAGCTGAACACGCGCCTGAGCGACCGCGCCAACCGCGTGACCTTCCAGTCGTTCAAGATGTACCTGGGCAAGGGGATCGACGACTTCCTGGAGCGGCCCGTGGCGCCGGGGCAGATGTGGGCGACGCACAACCTCAACGCCCACATCGAGGAGTTCGGCTCGGACACCGGCTCGCCCAGCGAGGACGCCCACATCGCCCAGGTCCGCCGGGCTGGACAAGGCCTCGGCCGTGACGCCCCTGGCCGCCGGGCTGATCGAGGGCAACGTCGGGCACCTGACCAGCGCCACGGCGCTGAAGGTCGTGCTCGGCGGGCTTTTGGCGCGGACGCAGCGGAAGCGCCTGACGTACGGCG
>JBMCUM010000159.1:0-4946 GCA_048622595.1 Planctomycetota bacterium
GCGTCCCCGAGATCCGACGCCTGTTCGCCACGGTCCTGACGGCCTCGCCCGACAAGCTGCCCGGTCTGCTGGACTGGTCCCTCTGGCGACGCCGACACCAAACCCACGCCCGACAATGCCACTACCAAGCCAGCGCACCATAAAGCGCGACTGTAGTATTAGGGATCGATGCCTGCGGCGTCGCAGAAGGCCTCGTAGGCCCACTGGTCCCACTCGGGCGCGACCCCGATGCCGGGCAGGTCCGGGTAGTTCGTCAGGATCAGCCCGCCGCCGAAGGTCTCCACCAAGCGTCGGGCCTCGCGCTCGATGAGGTCGCGGTCGCCGGTGGGCAGGTGCTTCTGGATGTCCAGCGGCGCCCAGAGGGCGGCCTTGCGACGGCGGAGCAGCTCGGCCAGGTCGTCCATGTCGTAAATGGCCGGCTGGTCGAACTGGAAGACGTCCACGCCGGCATCGAGCAGGTCGGGCAGGATCTCGCGGTTCTGCCCGCAGGAGTGCATCAGGACCTTCATGCCGTAGTCGTGCGCCAGGCCGAACAACCCTCCGTACAGGTCCTTGAAGTAGTCCCGCCACATCGCCGGGCTGAACAGCAGCCCCTGCTGGGTGCCGAGGTCCTCGGCGAACATGATCCCGTCGGCGCCGCACTCGCCGGCGACGCGGATCTTGCCCTCGTAGACGCGCGCGATGATCTCGTGAAGCCGCTTGAGCTCGTCGGGGTGGGCGACCATGTCCACGAAGTACTGGTCCATCCTCCGCAGGTAACGCGCGTCGGCGAACACCCACCCGCCCATGCCGACGTTGCGGAACTTGTCGGTCGGTTCGGACAACGCCTTGCGCAGCGGGCCCAGCGACTCCTCCGTGGTGTAGTCCGGCGGGACGAGGTCGTCGAGCTGGGACCAGTCGGTCAGGGCCGGGGTGTGCACCTCGCCCTTGGCGGACCCGCCGACCATCCGGACCCACAGGTTGCCCCACGGGTCGTCGTAGTACTCGCGATTGCCCTCCTGCCAGCGGCGCTTCCGGTACCCGGCGGGTCGACCGAACCCCCCGCCGTGAAAGTCATTCCGCCGCCCGCCGGAGAAGGTGAACCCCGGGCGAGGCGGGCAAGCGTGCTCGATGTTGGCCAGGACGATCTCGCGGGGCGTCATGGGAACCTCCGATTGGCTCTCGGGTGTGCGAAAGTGCGAACTGTACGATAGATGCGCCGCGGCGCCAAGGCGCGCCCGCCCCCCTGCGGGCGCCCGCCCCTATATACGCGCGGCGCGGGGGCGCGGTTACGGAAATTCTCCTCCGCCGGCTCGCGACATACCGCGGATCAGTCGAATCGCGTTACGGCCGGGGAGGCGGCCGCGCCGGCGCCCGGGTCGCCGGGCCCGTGGGGGGCGGTGGCGGCCTCGGCGTCGCGCGCGGGCGGCGTCACCAGCGGGCGCTGGGCGGGGGCCCGGGTGGCGTTGCGACCATTTCGTCCGTTGTGGCCGTTGGAGCCGTTGGGACGGATCTTCCGCGGGACGAGCGTGATGCGTTTTTCGTCGCCCAGCGCCTCGGCCAGGTCGTCCAGAAGCTGCCGCGACGGGGCCACGGCCCACTTGTCGTCCAGGCGGACGGTGGCGCGCGCATCGGCGCGGGTGCGCGGGTGGAGCGTAATCGAAACCGGGCAGCCGCCGCGGTGGGTTTCCAGCATGGCGGCCAGGGCGGCGAGCCGATCGCCGTCGGCATCCGGCGGAAGTTGCAGGACGACCTCGCCGGTGAAGCGCCCCAGCGCCTCTTCGATGGGGATGATCTCTTCGACGACGACGTTCAGGCGCTCCCGGCGCCGGTCGGCGCGGCCGACGACGAAGACGATCCGCTCCGGGGTGAGCTGCTCGGCGCACTGCGCGTAGAGCTTGGGGAACACGACCGCCTCGCAGGAGTCGGTGACGTCCTCGATCGTCACCACGGCCATCCGCTCCTGCTTGGCGCGCGTGACCGTCCGTCGCACGCCGGCGATCATCGCCCCCAGCGTGACGGGGACGTTTTCGGCGGCGGAGCGGGCCAGCTTGGCGATGGTCACGTTCGGCGGCGACGAGAGCATTGACAGCTCCCGCGCGTATTTGACCAGCGGGTGGCTGGTGACGTAGAAGCCAAGGGTTTCCTTCTCGGCCTTGAGCAGTTGCGACTCGCTCCACGGCTCGACGTCGGGGAACCGGGGGGCGCTCTGCTCGGGCGCCGCGGCGCCGAAGAGGTTCATCTGCCCGCTGCGGCGGTCGGCGGCGGCGTTTTGCCCGAGTTCGATGGCGCGGTCGAGGGCGGCGGTCATCTGCGCCCGGCTGGCGCCGAGCGCGTCGAACGCGCCGCAGCGCACCAGCGCCTCGATGGCGGTGCGGTTGACGATCCGCAGGTCCACGTTCTCGCAGAAGTGGTACAGGTCGCGGAAGCCGCCCGCCTGCTCGCGGGCGGCGATGATCGCGTCGACCGCCTTAGCGCCGACGCCCTTGACCGCCGCCAGCCCGAACCGCACCTGCTCGCCGTCGACCGTGAAGTCCCGGTTGCAGGCGTTGACGTCCGGGGGGGCGACGGTCACGCCCATCCGCTCCGCCTCGCCCATGTACTGGACCACCTTGTCCGTGTCGCCCGACTCGAACGTCAGCGTCGCGGCGAGGAACTCGCGGGGCCAGTGCGCCTTGAAGTACGCGGTCTGGTAGGCGACGATCGCGTATCGCGTGGAGTGGGCCTTGTTGAACCCGTACCCGGCGAAGCGGAGGATGAGCTCGAACAGCCGCCGGGCCTCGGCGTCGTCGATGCCGTTTTCCCGCGCCCCGACAAGGAAGTTGGGGCGCTCGGCGGCGATGACGTCCTCCTTCTTCTTGCTGATCGCCTTGATCAGCGTCAGCGCGCGGTTCAGCGGAAGTTTGCCCAGGCGGTTGAGCACCTGCATGACCTGCTCCTGGTAGGCCATGATCCCGTACGTCTCGGCCAGCAGGTCGTCGACCAGGGGGTGGATGGAGGGCACGTCCTCCCGCCCGTGCTTGCGGGCGCAGTAGCTGCCGATCAGTTCCATCGGTCCCGGACGGTACATCGCGTTGGCGGCGATCATCTCCTCGATCCGCTGGGGCTGGATCTGGACCAGGACGTTCTTCATCCCCTCGGACTCGAACTGGAAGATCCCGTCCGTCCGCCCCTCGCAGAACAGGCGGTAGACCGCCGGGTCGTCGAGCCGGAGCTGCTCCGGGTCGATGTCCTCGCCGGTGCGGGCGCGGACGAGGTCGCGGCAGCGCTGGAGGATCGTCAGCGTCCGCAGGCCCAGAAAGTCCATCTTCATCAGTCCCACCTCGTCGCAGGTGGGCCCGTCCCACTGGGTGATGGCGTCGTCGCTGTCGGACTGCCTGCACAGCGGGACGATGGTCTCCAGCGGCTCGTCGGCGATGACCACGCCGGCCGCGTGCACGCCGGAATGACGGTTGAGCCCCTCGAGCTTCATCCCGGCGTCGATCATCTCGCGGATGCGCTCGTCGGCGTCGTAGACCCTGCGCAGCTCCGGCTCGGCGTCCAGCGCGGCGGCGAGGGTGACCTTGGGACCTTCGGGGACCTTCTTGCAGACCGCGTCGACCTCCGCAAGCGGCAGGCCCATCACCCGCCCCACGTCGCGCAGCACCGCCCGGGCTTTGAGCGTCCCGTAGGTGATGATCTGGGCGACCTGCCCGTACTTCCGGCGGACGTACCGGAGGATCTCGCCGCGCCCTTCCTGGCAGATGTCGATGTCGATGTCGGGCGCCTCGGTCCGCTGCGGATCGGTGAACCGCTCGAACAGCAGCCCGTAGCGCATGGGGTCCACGTCGGCGATGCCCAGCACGTAGCCCAGCAGCGTCGCCACCCCGCTGCCGCGCGGTGCGGCCGGGATGCCCCGCGACCGCGCATGCTGCATGAAGTCGTTGACGATCAGGAAGTAGGAGCTGTAGCCCTTCTCGGCGATGACGTTCAGCTCGTGGTCGAGCCGCGCGACGTGCTCGTCGCCGTGCTTGCCCCCGTAGCGGCGCTGGAGCCCCTCCATCGCCAGTTTGCGCAGCGTCTCGTCGGCGGACAACCCGTCCGGCGTGGCGAAGTGCGGAAGGTGCTCGCCCGAGAACTCCAGCTCCACATCGCACATCTCGGCGATCTTCAGCGTGTTGTCCGCCGCCGCGTCGGGCAGCTCGCCCAGGGCGTTTCGCATCTCGGTCGGGCTCTTGAGGTACAGCTCCGGCGGGTACTCCAGCGCACCGCCCTCGTTGAGTGTCTTTCCCGTCGAGATCGCCGTGAGGATCTCGTGGGCGGACTTGTCCTCGCGACGGAGGAAGTGCACGTCGTTGGTGCCCACCAGCCCCACGCCCAGCTCGTCGGCCAGGGCGATCAGGTCCCCGTTGATCTGGTCCTGCTCGTCCAGGCCCTGCTTCTGGACCTCGATGAAGAACCGCTCCGCCCCGAAGATGTCCCTGTACTGTCCCGCGATGCGGCGGGCGCGGTCCTTCTGCCCGGACAGCAGGGCCGCCGGAACCTCCCCGCCCAGGCACGCCGTGGTGCAGATCAGTCCCTCGCCGCACTCGCTCAACAGCTCACGGTCGATCCGCGGCTTGTAGTAGAACCCCTCGAGGTACGCCCGGGACGACAGCTTCATCAGGTTCCGCCATCCCGCGGTGTTCATCGCCAGCAGGATCATGTGGTACGCCGCGGTCTGCGGGTTGCCCATGGACCGGTCGTCGCGGGTGGTCGGCGAGATGTACGCCTCCATGCCGAGGATGGGCTTGATGCCCGCGGCGCGTGCGGCCTTGTAGAACGCCACCGCCCCGAACAGGTTCCCGTGATCGGTCAGGGCGACCGCGCCGCTGCCGTGCTCGGCGGCCGCGGCGACCAGGTCCTCGATGCGGATGGTTCCGTCCAGCAGGGAGTAGTTCGAATGTACGTGCAGGTGAACGAATCCGTCCATGGCGTCGCTCGCGGTG
>JBMCUM010000160.1:0-4928 GCA_048622595.1 Planctomycetota bacterium
AGCCGTAGGGGAACCTGCGGCTGGATCACCTCCTTTCTAGTGGATAACTGGAAACTCGCGGGGAGCGATCCTCGCGAGATACGAGGTCAGCACAGCCTCGTCCGAACGGGCCCGAAAGGATCCGGGCGGGCAATCGGCCGGCAACGGCCGACCAAGACGGCATCACTGTTTGCCCATACAAAAGGCCCCGCCACCACGGCGGGGCCTTTGCTATAGGCGACCGCGCCGCCCACGGGCTTTCACGCGAGTACGCTTACGCCGCTTGAGCTGGCGCCCCACTCTCGCTATGGTGTGTCCCTGGACCCGCCGCCGGGCGCGCGAGGGGCCTGCTCGGCGCGGGCGGCGGGAGGAAGGAAACGCGACATGCCCACGCTGGAAATCGGCGTACTGGTTCCCCTGACCGAACAGCCCGACGATGAGATCCGCAAGGTCGCCGAGCTGGGCCTGCGGAGCTGTCAGGTCTGCTCGTGGGACACCGGGATGATGACCGACGCGGTCGGCGAGGCACTGCTGAAGGCGCTGCGGGACCACGACGTTCGCGTCTCGACGTTCTGGGCGGGCTACTCCGGGCCCGAGGTATGGGACTTCATCGAGGGGCCCGCGACGATCGGGCTGGTTCCCCCGGCTTACCGGGCGCAGCGCGTGGCGGACCTGAAGCACGGCGTGGCCTTCGCCGCCGGTCTGGGCTTCCCGTCGATCACCACGCACGTGGGCTTCATTCCGGAGAACCCGTCCGACCCGAACTACGATCCGACCGTCGAGGCCGTCGGCGAGGTCGCCTCGCGGTGCAGCGAGCTGGGGATCGGCTTCAACTTCGAGACGGGCCAGGAGACGCCCGTTACGCTGCTGCGGACGATCGAACGAGTGGGGCTGGACAATCTGGGCATCAACCTCGATGCGGCGAACCTGATCCTGTACGGGAAGGGCAACCCGGTCGATGCGCTGGACGTGTTCGGGCGCTACGTCCGGGACGTGCACGCCAAGGACGGGAAGTACCCGACCGACGGCGACCATCTCGGCGCCGAGACGCCGCTGGGCGATGGGCGCGTGGATTTTGCCGCGCTGGTGGCGAAGCTCAAGGAGCTTGGGTACACGGGCCCGCTGACGATCGAGCGGGAGATTTCCGGGCCCAAGCAGATCGAGGACATCAAGCGGGCGATTGAGCTGCTTCGCCCCCTGTGCTGAACGCCGCGGGAGTCGCGACATGATGCGCCTGGGTATCGCCGGTCTCGGGGGGATGGGACAGAACCACCTGCGCAACTACCTGCGCATGCCCGACCGCGTCCGTGTGACGGCGCTGGCCGATCCGGTCCGCCTGCGGGACGGCGCGCTGGGGCCCGCCGACGCGAAGCTCGGCCAGGGCGAGCAGTCCACCGCACTGCCCGATGCGCGGTGGTACGACGACTACCGCGAGTTGTGCGAGTCCGAGGACGTCGACGTCGTCTGCATCGCCATGCCGTCGGACCACCACGCCGACGCGGCCGTGGCGGCACTGGACGCCGGAAAGCACGTGTTCACGGAAAAGCCGATGGCCCTGAGCGATGCGGATTGCCGGCGGATGCTCGACGCGGCGGGGCGCGGCGACCGCGTGCTGATGGTCGGGCACGTGCTGCGGTTCTGGGCGCCGTACGTAACGGCCTGGGAGGTGATCGACTCCGGGCGGTACGGGCGCGTGGTGGGCGCGAGCATGCGTCGGTTCGTGGGCATGCCCGGTTCGGGGTGGTTCGCCGATCCTGCGCGCAGCGGCGGGCCCGCGCTGGACCTGCACATCCACGACGTGGACACGGCGCTGTGGTTCTGGGGCGCCCCGGACCGGATGGACGCCGGGGGCGGACGCCGCGGTCGGGCGCACGTGCTGCACAGCCGATGGAGCTACGACGACGGGCCCTCCGTGCAGTTCGAGTGCTACTGGGACGCGGGCACGCCGTTCCGTTGCGAGCTGCGCGTCGTGATGGAGCAGGCGACGCTGCTGTTCGACACGGCCGGCGAGGCGGCGCTGCTGCGAATGGACGCCGAGGGCGTGGAACGACTGACCGCCGAGGCGGTGAGCGACGCGCTGCTGGCCGAGGATGAATACTTCCTCGCCTGCGCGGCCGACAACGCCGAGCCCGTCCGCTGCCGCCCGTCCGAGAGCATGGCGGCGGTGCGCCTGGCGCTGGAGACGGCGCGCCGGGCGGAGCAATAACCCGCGCGCGGCGATTCGGCGCCCCGGGTCCCCGCGGCGTGGCGCGTGCGAGATCGTCCCTTACTGCTCGATGCTGTCCAGGATGCGGAGGTAGCTGTGGTAGCGGCGGGCGGGGATGTCGCCGCGTTCGACCGCCGCCCGCACGGCGCAGTCCGGCTCGTGCGTGTGCGTGCAGTCGTTGAACCGGCAATCGTTGGCGCAGGGCTCGAACTCGGGGAAGTACCAGGGCAGCTCCGCGGCGGACAGGTTCACCCCCAGCTCCCGCACGCCCGGGGTGTCGACGATCATCCCCCCCTCAGGCAGGTCGTAGACGGACGCGGCCGAGGTCGTGTGGCGTCCGCGCTCGTCCTTGGCGCGGACCGACCGGGTCGGCGCGTCGGTCCCGGGCAGCAGGCGGTTGACCAGCGCGGTCTTGCCCACGCCGGACGCGCCGGTCAGCACGCTGCGACGCCCACGCAGCGACGCCGTCAGCGCGTCGAGCCCCTCGCCCGTCTTGACCGACGTCGTCACCGCCTCGACGCCCAGCGCCCGGAACTCGCCGAGCATCGCCTCGTCCGGCCGCGCCAAGTCCACCTTGTTGACCACCAGCACCGGCGACAGTCCGCCGCGCTCGGCGACGATCAGGAACCGGTCGATCAGCGCGCGCCGCAGGGGGGGACGCTTCACGGCCGCGACGATCAGCAGAGCGTCCATGTTGGCCGCGATGACCTTCGCCGGCGGCTCGGTTCCGTACCGGTCGCGTCGCTTGGCCGACCAGGGGCTCGGCCGGGCCAGCACTGTGGTCCGCTCCCGGCGGTTCAGGATCATCCCGTCGGCGCGGTCCTTGTCGGCGCCCGCGGTGTCGACCTGTCCCGGCGTCAGCAGGGCGACTGTGACGACGTCCCCGACGACCAGCGGCGTCGCCTCGCTCGGCGGGCGGAAGGTCTTGGCGATTCCGCACAGCCGCTCGATCCCCTCGATGCGAACCGTCGCCCCGCCGCGGAACAGTCCGGTTACCATGCCCTCGCGGCGGGGCAGGTCGTCAAGGTTCTCAGGCGTGGCGAAGCGGTCCTCGCGGAGCTTGACGCCGCGGGCGCTCATCCGCCGGCCGTGCGCGACGACGTCGTCGAGCTCATCACCGGCCTGCCAGCGCGCCTGCCAGTCCTTGATTCGCCGTCTGGATTTGTCCTTTCGCGCCACGCATTCATTGTCCCAGCCGCCGCGCGGGCGCACAAGCCCGGCGGGTCGGCTTCGGCTTGCATCGGCGGGCGGCGGACGGGACAATCACACGGGCGAAGCAGCCAGGGAGAAGGGACCATGGTAACGGCATTCGTGCAGATTACGGCCGAGCGGGATCGCATCACGCCGGCGGCCCAGGAGATCCTCGAGCTGGACGGCATCGCGGAGGTCTACAGCGTCGCCGGACCGTTCGATCTCGTCGCCGTGGCGCGGGTTCGCGAGAACGAGGCGTTGGCGAAGCTGGTCACCGAGGACCTCATCGCGGTGCCCGGCATCCTCAAGACCCAGACGCTGATCGCCTTCCGCCAGTACTCCAAGCACGACCTGGAGCGGCTGTTCTCGCTGGGAATGGACTGACCTGCCGAGCATGCCTCAGGAACCGGAGATGAGCGACGGCGCGGACAATCGGCCCATCGGCGTGTTCGACTCGGGACTGGGCGGGCTGACCGTGGTCCGCGAGCTGCGGCGGCGGCTCGCCGGCGAGGACATCGTCTATCTCGGCGACAGCGCCCGCGTACCGTACGGGATCAAGTCGCTGGCGACCGTGCGCCGCTTCGCCCGGGAGGACGCGGGCTTCCTGCTGCGGTTCGACCCGAAGCTGATCGTCGTGGCGTGCAACACGGCTTCGGCGGCGGCCGTCGAGACGCTTGAGCGAACGCTGCCGGTGCCGGTAGTGGACGTGATCCGCCCCGGCGCGGCGGCGGCGCTGACGGCGACGGACGGGCGGATCGGCGTAATCGGCACGCAGGCGACGATCGACTCGGGCGCCTACCAAGGCGCCCTGGGCGAGGCGGACCCGTCCCGCGCCGTGCTGGTCGCGGCGTGCCCCCTGCTGGTGCCCATCGTCGAGGAGGGTCGCAGCGAGGACGACCCCATCGTCCTGCACGTGCTGGGGGACTACCTGCGCGACATGCAGCGCTTCCGCCCGGGGGCGCTGATCCTCGGCTGCACGCATTATCCCCTCCTGGCGCGGGCCATCGGAAAGCTGATGGGCCCGGCGGTGGCGCTGGTCAGTTCGGCAGCCGCCGCTGCCGAGGAGGTCCGCCGGCGCCTCGATGCGGACGGGCGGACCGGCGGGAGCGGATCGCTGCGCTGCTACACCACGGATAACGCCCGGCGGTTCGCCGAGCTCGGGCGGCGCTTCGGCGGATGCGACGTTGGCCCGGTGCACAGCGTCGGCACCGACGAGCTGGAGCAACCGGCGCCGGCGGCGGCGGGGTCGGCCGACCGCCAACCGACCGGATGCGGCGCCGAGATGCGGGAGGGTTCGCCGTGAGCACACGGAAGGCGGTTGTCATGCTGGCGGCAGCGGCGGCGGCCGCACTGTGCGGGTGCGGGGGCGGTCCCGGCGCGCTGCTGCGGGGCTGGTTTGAGCCCAACGCCGCCGAGAAGGTCTCCATGCTCTACGACGAAACCCGTCCGGACCGCGTGCGGCGCGGGATCAACCTCGTCTCGGCCGAGCCGTGGGGCATGAACGCCCCGTACCTGAAGCTGGTCCGGACCGGCCGGCCCTGGGTGATCGCCA
>JBMCUM010000161.1:0-4920 GCA_048622595.1 Planctomycetota bacterium
ATCTTGAACTTCTCGCCGGCGGGACTGACGGAATACTCGGGCATCGGTGTCGCCTTTCTCGGGTGGCCTGGGCGGCTCGCGAAACGCTCGCGGCATCGTGAGCGGACTATGCTACGCCAGCGCCGAAGCGGCGTCAATGTCCGTCAGCGCGGAGCCCTCTGCTATGTTCGTGACGCGGGCCCTTACGGCCATACGACTCGTACGAGGTCTTCGACGATCCTGCCCGCGCGAGGCAGCTACGCCCGGCATCCCCTGCATATCCCGGAGTCCCTTCCGGGTCTGTGAATCACGGCTGCTGACCGGGCAGGTCGCGGCGACTGCGCAGCTCGTCGATCTTCGTCAGGGGCTTTTCCAGCGTGTTCGTCCGGGTGGTCCGGAGGTTGTCGTAGGTCTTGCGGACCGTATCGAGCTGGTTGCCCAGGCGGTCGACCTCCTCCTTGTACCGCTGCCACTGGGCCTCAAACTGCCCCAGAAGGTCCAGCACCTCGTCGGCGGTGCGCAGCACGTTGGCGCTCTCGGCGGCCTGGCGGACCACCGCGAGCATCGCGTACAGCGTCAGCGGACTGGCCAGCACGACGCGCCGCCGAAGAGCTTCGTCGATCAGGTCCGGTTCGGCCGCAAGCACCACCCCGTAGAGCTGCTCGGACGGGACGAAGACGATGACGTAGTTGACGGTGGGGACCGACGAGTCGATGTAGCCCCGTCCCGACACGTCGCGGACGTATTTCCGCACCGCCGCGACCAGCTCGCCCCGCGCGTCGTCGTGCGCCGCGTCGTCCTCGGCGTCGACGTACGCCTTGTACGCCTCCAGGGGGAACTTGACGTCCATGTTGCACTTGAGATCGTTGGGCAGGAAGAAGGTAAAATCAGGCCGGCCGCCGGCGGCGTACCGTTCGTCCTGTTTGGCGTAATTGACGCCCTGGATCATGCCCACGAGGCGCAGCACGTCCTCGGCCATCCGCTCGCCCCACGCGCCGCGCCGCTGACTGCTGGCGAGCATGCGGTGCAGCTCGCCCGTCGTCGTCGACAGCGAGGCGACCGACTGACTGAGCTTTCCGAAATCCTGCTTCCGCTCGGTCTCGACGCGCTGGAGCAGTTGGCGGACCTGCTCCAGGCGCTCGTTGGCGGCCTTGACGGACTGGTCGATCAGTTGCTTCTTCCCGTCGAGCTGGGCGGCGGTCGCCTCGCCGAGACGCTTGGCGTTGGCGTCGAGCGCCTCGCCGGCCAGGGCGGAGAACGTCTCGCGCATCTGCCGCTGTGCCGCCCGCCCGCGCACCACCGCCGCGAACAGCGCCACCCCGGCGCCGATGACCGCCCCGGCCAGGAATCCGATCACGAACCAGACCATGCCTTGCTCCCGGGCCCATGGTACCGCGGCCGACGGGCGCCTTCCAGTCCGCGGACCTTGCGTCCGCGGCGTCGGCGGGGCATGATACCGCCCGACTGCGTGCCCCCGGTTCCGTACCGCCCCCGAGCGGAGAAAGGCATGTCAAGCAACTGGAAGCGGTTTGCCATTGTGGCGGGCGTGGTGTTCGCCGCCCATGCGGGGCTCGCGGCCGTCCGCAACACGCTGGCGGCGCCGACGACCCCGTACAACGAGCAGTATCGCATGGCCCGGTATCTGCTGGAAGGGCGCGGGTTCGTCTGCCCCGTCGGTCCGCCGCGTGACGACCCGTCGAGCTGGTACGTGCCCGGATATATCTCTCTGATGGCCGGCGTGACGGCCTTGCTCGGCGGACCGGGCGCGGCGAGTCTTGCGGCGATCCGCCTGCTCAATCTGGCCGCGCTGGGCGCCAGCGCCGGGTTGTACTTCCTGATCGCCCGGCGCCTTCTGGGAACAACGGTCGCGTGGGTGACCGCGGCGCTGGTGTGCCTCAGCCCGCTGCTGCTGTACAAGAGCGCGGAGGTCTGGGAGACCAACTGGGCGATGCTCGTCGGCGCCGCCGGGCTGGGCCTGTGCGTGCTTGCGCCGCCGCGCAGGTCCGCGGCGGTGTTCGCCGCGGGCCTGGGCCTGGGGGCCGGCGCCATGATCAACCCGTGCTGGACGCTGTGCTACCCGGTGTGGGTCGCCTTCGCCTGGCGCCGGCAGCGCCCCCGGCGCCACCGCATGCGGGATTTCGCGCGCTACGCCGGGCTGTCCGCGACGGGCTTCGCCCTGGCGATCGCGCCGTGGACCGTCCGCAACTACCGGACCTTCGGCGAGCTGTTCTACCTCCGCGGGAACCTGCCCATGGAGCTGTGGGTGGGCAACGCGCCGTGGTCCGACGGGTACTTCTTCAACCGGCAGGGCAAACGCATCCACCCCGTGTTCGACGAGAACGAGGCGCGCGCCATGGTCCGCCTCGGCGAGTGGGGGTACTTCCGCGCCTGCCGCGACGATGTCGCCCGCTGGTGGTGGAACGACCCGCAGCGATTCGTCCGCCTCGGTCTGCGTCGCATGCGCTGGTTCTGGTTCGGGCGGTACGATCTCGACGAACCGCCCGCCCGCCGCGCGGTGCGATTCGCCGGTACGGCCGTTCCGGGCGCTCTGGCGCTTCTCGGCGCCGTGCTCGTGCTTTGGCGGCGCCGTCGGGCCTGGGTTCTGATGGCCACGGCCGCCGTCTTCCCCCTGGTCTACTACGCGTCGCTGTTGATGGTCCGCTACCGCCTTCCGGTCGAGCCGGTGCTGCTGACTCTGGTCGCCGTGACGCTCTGCGAGGCGGGGCGGGTCCTGCGGCGGGTGGTGCGGGGCAACCCGGGACGCGCCTAAAGCGCCGCCTGAACGGCCGCGTGCATGGAATCCGGGTAGACGATGAATCCGGGGCGTTTGATGCCGTCGTCGGGGTTGTAGCTCAGCGGCCGTCCTGCCAGGTCCACCACGCGGGCCCCGGCGGCGCAGGCGACGGCCGCCCCGGCTGCGGTGTCCCACAGGCACGTGGGTCCGTGGCGCGGGTAGATGTCCGCCTCGCCTTCGGCGACGGCGCAGATCTTGATGCTCGATCCGTGGCGAACCACGTCGCCCACGCCGAGGGCGTCGAGGAACTGCTTCGTCTCGTCGGACAGGTGGGACCGGCTGACGACGGCGCGGGTCGGTCGGTCGGCGCTGCGCGGGGCGATCGGCTCGGCCGGTTCGGCGCCGACGGCCTTGAAAGCGCCCACCCCCTGCCCCCCGTAGTAGAGCACGTCCTGGGCGGGGACGTAGATCACGCCCATCACCGCCGCGTGCCCGGAAACCAGGGCGATGTTCACCGTGTACTCGTCGAGCCCGTTGACGAACTCCTTGGTCCCGTCCAGGGGGTCGACGCACCAGAAGCTCTCCCAGGCGGCGCCGCCGATGCGCTCGTGCTCGCCCTCCTCGCTGAGAACGGGCAAACCGCTTTGCAGCGCCTCCAGCCCGCGGGAAATCGTCTCGTGCGAGGCCATGTCCGCCCGCGTCAGCGGCGACCCGTCGGCCTTGGCGGTCACGTCGGCGCCCTCGGCGGCGACCTTGCGAATCTCGTCGCCCGCCTCGCGCGCCACGTCGAGACACGTCCGCAGGTAGGTGTTCAGCGTGTCCGGGTCCATGGTGTCTCCAAAAGACAAGCCGTAGATGAGCCATTTGCGATGTTCGTAGCGCGGGCAGCACCGCCCGTATGGGTCTCGCCCGCGCTACGGGTAAAGGCCACATCGCAAATGGCTCGTAGATCGCGCAGGTCGCGCGATAGCCCCCTGATTTGGCTGGGGGCGTGACCGGACGGAGGTCACGGCGCCGCTTCGCTGACGTTCCGTCTTGCGCCCTTGCAGGCGGGCAGCACCCGCCGGCAGCCGTCTCGCGATGAGCAGCAATGCCTCATCTGCGCGCGACCCATGCGATCTTCGGATTCTACCGTCACACGTCCGCTGCCATCTCGTCGCCGGTACCGATGTACCCCTCGTGCTCCAGGTGCAGGATGACCTGCTGGGCGCACTGCTCGGGGTTGGTCTCGACTGTATCGAGCGTCAGGTCCGCGTCGTCCGGCTCCTCGTACGGGTCGGAGATGCCGGTGAATTCCTTGATGATTCCGGCCCGAGCTTTGGCGTAGAGCCCCTTGGTGTCGCGCTGCTCGCAGACCTCCAACGAGGTCGCCACGTGGACAAGGATGTACCCGCCGCCGGCGCTGATCAGGGACTTGTTCTCCTTGCGGATGCTGTCGTAGGGGGCGATGGGGGCGCAGATCGCGATGCCGCCGTTCTTGGTGATCTCCGAGGCGACGAAACCGATCCGGCGGATGTTGATATCGCGGTGCTCCTTGGAGAAGCCCAGCTCGCTTGAGAGGTTCTTGCGGACGATGTCGCCGTCGAGCAGCGTCACGGGGCGCCCGCCCATCTCCAGCAGCTTGATCAGCAGCACATTGGCGATGGTGCTCTTGCCCGAGCCGCTGAGCCCCGTGAAGAACACGGTAAAACCCTGCTTGCTCCGAGGCGGATACGTGCGGCGCAGCTCCCGGACCACGCCGGGGAAGCTGAACCACTCGGGAATCTCACGCCCGGTCGCCAACCGCTCGCGCAGCTCCGTACCGGAAATCGACAGCGTCCTGGTCCCCTCGTCCACCTCGTCGACCGGCAGGTAGGCGTCCCGGTCGGGTACGTAGACCATCATCTTGAACGGCACCATCGCAATGCCCAGTTCCTGCTCGTGTTTCCGGAGCAGTTCCTGAGCGTCGTAGGGCCCGTAGAACGGCTCGCCCGACGAGTCGCTGCTCGGACCGGCGTGGTCGCGACCCACGATCAGGTGCGTGCACCCGTAGTTCTTGCGGATGATCGCGTGCCAGACGGCCTCGCGGGGCCCGCCCATCCGCATCGCCAGCGGCAACAGCGACATCGTGGCCGTGTTGTGCGGGTAGTGCCTGAGGATCGCCTGATAGCATCGCACGCGGGTGTAGTGGTCCACGTCGCCGGGCTTGGTCATGCCCACGACGGGGT
>JBMCUM010000162.1:0-4915 GCA_048622595.1 Planctomycetota bacterium
CAGTAGGGCGGCACCGTAAGCGGGGCACGGCAATTATTATAGGGACGCCTTTCCCGGTCCCCGCATCCCGCTCCGGCGCCGCGCCGCCGTCAGATGTCCAGGATGACCCGCCCGTGCCACCCGTCGGGCTGACGGGCAATCTCGAGCTCGTGGTAGGTGACGGCCTTGACTTCGATGTCGATCTCGTGACGCGCCGCGTGGTACGGCTCGCCAGTCAGCTCGGCCGCGACGTGCGTCCGCTCGGCCGTCTCGACGCGGCAACCGGCGACGCAGAACCGCTCCACCTCCAGCAGCGCCAGCACGTCGGCGAGGAAGTCCACGGCCAGGGCTTCGACGTCCTCGGCGCGGACTTCGATGCGGCGCGTTTCGTCCGCGCGAACCTGCCGCCGCGGGCAGTACACGTCCGCAAGCCCCTCGGCCAGGGCCTCGAACATCTCCCCGAGCGTCTGGCCCCGGGCGTCCAGGCCCACGTCGGCCGTATGCTCGAATGTCTCGCAGTGCTTGGACACCTCGACCTATGCCCCCAGCTCGCGGCTGCGGTCGGCCGCGGCGCGGATGGCGCGGACGAGTGCCTCCTTGACGCTGTCGGCCTCCAGGGAGGCGATCGCCTGCTCGGTCGTTCCGCCCGGCGAGGTCACGCCCCGGCGCAGCGTCGCCGGCGAGTCGCCCGTTCGCTCCAACAGCTTCGCCGCCCCCGCACACGTCTGCACGGCCAGCATGCGCGCCGTTGCGGCGGTGAGTCCCTCCTCGATGCCGGCCTCGATCATCGCCTCGATGAGGTAGAAGAAGTACGCCGGACCGGACCCGCTGACAGCCGTGACCGCGTCCAGCAGCGGCTCGTCCAGCACGACCGTGGCGCCGCTGGCGGCGAAGAGCCCCTCGGTCCAGCGGATATCGGCGTCGGTGGCGCGGGGTCCTGCGGCGAGGGCGGCCGCCCCGGCGCCGACGAGCATGGGCGTGTTGGGCATGACGCGGACGATCCGCCCGCGCCCGCCGAGCTGCGCGTCGAGCACGCGCGTCGGGATGCCCGCCGCAATCGAGATGACCGTCGCCTCCGGGCGGACACGCGCCGCGATCGCCCGGCAGACGTCACCGACCGCCTGCGGCTTGACCGCAAGGAGCACGCGCGGACACGACGCGGGCGTGGCGCTGTCCGCCACGCACTCCACGCCGAGCTGCTCGCGAACGCGACGCCGGCGGTCCTCGTCCGGGTCCGCCGCGACGATCCGCCCGGCCGGGATTACCTCAACCCGCAGCACGCCGCGGAGCAGTGCCTCGGCCATGTTTCCGGCCCCGATGATGCCCAGTTCGTAATCAGCCATGCGGTACGTCTCCGGGTGCGCTTCGCTTGTTGCTCGCCCGTTGATACGGTGGGCCTGGCGCCGGCGGTTTCGCCCGCCACAGAGAGCTCCACCGCTACCATACACGCCTTGCAGACGTTCTCAACCCCGCCTGCGGCGCCCGGCGCGGGCACCGCGCCGGCAGGCGGCGCTACTCGCGCGTGGCCGTCTTGCCGAAGCTGTGCAGCGCCTTGAGGTAGTTGGCACGCTCGAAGGCGGCCGGCTCGGGGCAGTTGCGCTGGCTGAGCACGCCGCGCATCTGCGCGACGGACTCGTACCCCTTCTCGGACATGATCCGCAGCAGCCCGTCGCGGATGCCCGAGATCTTTCCGATGCCCTCGTCCAGCAGCACCGAGCAAAGCATCGCCACGTCCGCCCCGGCGAAGACCGCCTTGGCCGCGTCCTCGGCCGAGTGAATCCCGGTCGTGCACGCCAGCGACGTCCGGACGCGGTCGTACAGGATGGCGACCCATCGCAGCGGGAGGCGCAGGTCTTCCGAGCGGCTCAGCGTCACCGTGGGGACCACCTGCAGCCCGTCGATATCGAGGTCCGGCTGGTAGAAACGGTTGAACAGCACCAGCGCGTCGGCGCCGGCGTCGGCCAGGCGAGCGGCGATCTGCGCCATCGATGAGAAATAGGGGGGGAGCTTCATGGCCACGGGCACGCTGACGCGGGAGCGGACCGTCTGGAGGATGTCCAGGTAGACCTGCTCGACGTCGGGACCCGAGACCTCGGTCAAGGCGGGTACGTGATACACGTTCAGCTCGATGCCGTCGGCGCCGGCCTGGACCATCTGGCGGGCGTAGTCGATCCACCCGCGGTTGGAGACGCCGTTGAGGGAGCCGATGATGGGGATGTCCACGGCCTCCTTGGCCCGGCGGATGTGCTCGAGGTACTGGTCCGGTTCCAGGTGGAACTCCTGGGGTTGGGGGAAGTACGTCAGCGACTCGGCGAAGCGATCGGCGCCGTACTGGAGGTAGTGCTCCAGCTCGGCCGCCTCGTGCTCGACCTGCTCCTCGAACAGGGACCACAGCACCACCGCGCCCGCCCCGGCGTCCTCCATTCTTCGGATGTTGCCCAGGTCGCGGCTCAGCGGGGAGGCGGATGGTACCAGGCAGGTGGGCAGCTCCAAGTGCATGTAGGTCGTGGACAGGTCCATCACGTTATCCTTTCCGGGCGAAGTTCAGTGAATTGTAGGCGCCGCCGACCTGCCCGACGGGCGGCGGGTGGCGCGCCCGCCTCACGGCCGCTTGCAAACACGCGTCGGGGCGATGAGAATACAGGTACGGACGACGGCTTCCAAGCACGAGGCAAACGAACATGGCGGTTCGCCTGCGCTGCACCGGATGCGACAAGAAGATCTCCGTGGACGACGCCTTCGCCGGGTCCATGTGTCGCTGCCCGTACTGCAAGGCGATCGTTGCGGTGCCCGGCGGCGCCGAAGTGCCCGCCCGCCGGCCCGCGGTGCCAGCCCGGCGGCCCGCCAGCCCCGTCGAGGACGAAGCGCCCGCCCAGGGCGGCAAACGCCCGGTGGTCATGGCCCGGCCGGTCCGGCTGCAGGGGATCCTGGCGCTGGTGCTTCTGGCGGCGGTGGTGCTGATGGCCGCGGGAGCGGCGCTGGTGCTGGTGCGCTACGGTCCGGAGCTGTTCCAGAAGCAGCAGCCCGCGCGGGAGCCGGCGCCGGACGAGGCGCAGGACGAGGCACCGGAGGAGGCCGGGGCGGGCGACGCCCGCCCCCAGCCGGGGCAGCCCGTGATCGTCGACGACGACTCGGACGACGGCGTCGTGCGGACTGGTCCGCGCGTGATGGGCATGCGTGTCGCCTCGCCGGTGGCCTACTGTGTCGGGCTGGGCGGATGGTCGCTGGACACGGCGCGGGCGGAGATGCTGGAGTCCATCGAGACGCTGGACGAGGCGGCGCGGTTCACCGTTGTCTGGAGCGACTACGAGGGCGACGTCGCCGTCATGCCGGGGGGGTACCGCCCATCCGACGCCGAGGGCGCGTCCGCGGCGCGGCAGTTCGTCGAGCGGCGCGCCAGCGCCCACGGTCTGGCAGACGCCGTCGTTCGCGCCGCCAAGCTCGACCCGCCGCCGAAGACGATTGTGGTTTTCGCGGGCTCGCCCATGTCGGACGAGGACATCGAGCGATGCCGCAACGCCGCCGCGGAGGCCGGCGCGGAGATCGTCGTGGGCATCCTCGCGCCCCACGCGGCGGAGAACCTCCAGCGCCTGGCAACGGACGGGACGTACCGCGTCCGACACGCCGGCGGCTTCTGACGAAGGGACAGGACATGATCGTCATCGGAGAGAAGATCAACGCCACGCGGAAGCGGATCGCCGCCGCCCTCGAGCAGCGTGACGAGGAGCTCATCGTCACCACGGCGGTCGAGCAGGCCGACGCCGGGGCCGATTACCTCGACGTCAACGGCGGGAATCCGCGCCAGGGGCGAGAGAGCGAGAATATCGCGTGGCTGGTCCGTCTGGTGCAGGTCAATACGGACTGTCCGGTGTCGGTGGACACGGCCGACGTGGACGCTGCGCGCAAGGGTCTCTCGCTGGCCGAGAAGAAACCGATCCTCAACAGCATCTCGCTGGAGCACGACCGCCTGGAGAGCTTCCTTCCGCTGCTGGGCGAGTTCGACTGCAGGGTCATCGCGCTGCTGATGGACGACGCCGGCACGCCGGCGGGCGTCGATGATCGCGTCGACCGCGCCGGGAAGCTCATCGAGCGGCTCACGAACGCCGGACGCGAGCCGGACGACATCATCGTCGACCCGTGCTTTCTGCCCGTCTCGACGGATACCGCAAGCGCCGCACGGTGCATGGAGGCGATCACGGCAATCCGGCAGAAGTGGCCCGACGTTCACGTCGGGGGGGGGGTGTCCAACATCAGCTTCGGCCTGCCCAAGCGACGGACGGTGAATCTCGCGGCGCTGGGACAGGCGATATACTGCGGGATGGACGCGGTCATCGCCGACCCGTGCACGGCGGACTTGATGCCGATGATCCTTGCCGCCGAAGCCCTCGCCGGGCGTGACGAGTTCTGCATGAACTACGTCCAGGCCATGCGGTAGGGCGGTTGTCACCCGCGCCAGGTGGTGCTATCTTCACGGCATGGGCGAGACGACCCGGCAGATCTCCGATAATCTCGCGCGCATCCGTGAGAACATCGCAAATGCCTGCGAGAAGGCCAACCGCCGACCGGAAGAGGTCTCCATCGTAGCCGTTACCAAGCAGGTGGACATCGCGACGATCCGCGGCGTGCTGGAGGCGGGCCTGAGCGAGCTGGGCGAGAACCGCGCCTCGCAGCTCGCCCGCCGCGCCGACGAGATCGACGCGCACCGTCGGTGCTGGCGGACGCCGGCGCAGGCACCCGTTCGCTGGCACATGGTCGGCCATCTCCAGCGCAACAAGGTCAAGACCGTCCTGCCCGCGGTCAGCGTGATCCACTCCGTGGACTCGCTCCGCCTCGCCGAGACCGTCCACAAGCGCGCCGAGGCCGCCGGACGAACCGTGGACGTCCTCGTGCAGGTCAACTGCTCGGAGGAGCCGCAGAAGCACGGCTGCGCCGTCGG
>JBMCUM010000163.1:0-4889 GCA_048622595.1 Planctomycetota bacterium
CGCCCATGGTCCCGCGGACGTGGTACTTCTGGGTGCCCGAGGGGACGGACAAGTTCACGCTGAAGGCCCAGAGCGGTCCGGCGCGGTCGCAGCGCGAGGACCACGGGCTGATCATCCGCTCGCCGCGGGGTCAGCCCATGGCCGCCCTGTGGGACCAGCCCAACCCGACGGTGGAGGACGGCAAGATCGTCTCCGGGCGCACGCCGCCGCGCCACCAGGAGGCCCACGTCGTCGTCGAGCCGGGCAGCGACGGGCGGTTCTGGTCCCTGGAGGTTCGCCTCGGCGGGGCGCACCAGTACTCGGACGTCAACTTCGCGCTGGTCGGCGTCCCCCCGTACGTCGCCCACTCGCCCGAGACGTGGTTCAACGCCGAGACCGGCGAGGTGCCCGCACCGGCGACCTACGACGACGACCCGTTCGCCCGCGGCGACGTGCCACCGGACGAGCAGCGCGAGCGACCCTACCTCCGCTACTGGATGCCGTGCCCGGCGATCGGCGACCCGGACGGAAACGAGATTCGTTGCCCGGCGCGGCTGGCGCTGTGGAACCCGGACGGGCGCAAGCTGAAGTGGACGGTGCGGTCGTACATCGTCCGCGGCTGGAAGGAAAAGGGCGCGGAGTTCGATCAGGCGTCGCTGCGCATCACGGACGCCGGAGGCGAGCAGGTACTGACCGACACGGCGCCGATCCGCCCCAGCGATCTTTACCGCAGGACGCTGGAGTTCCGCGGCGTGCGGTTCATCGACATCGACGACGCCGAGCACTTCTGGACCTACACGTACCCGGCCACGCCGACCGTCCTGGTCGGCAGGGAGGTCAAGGACGCCCGTACGGGCGGCTGGCGGCGTTTCGCCCTGGAGGCCGGCTCGCTGCGCCACTGGTTCTTCCGCGTCCCGCGCGGGTCCGAGTCGTTCCGCCTGCGCGCGACGGCGAAGTTCCCCACCGACGTGCTGTCTATCGACGTCTGCGCGCCGGACCGTCGCGTCGCCCGCCTGTGGGGCAGGCGGTGCGGTCAGCGCGTGAAGGTCCCGCCCGGGACGGACGGGACGATCTGGCACCTGCGCGTGGACGTGGGCGACACGACCGAGTACATTCCGACGGGCGAGCGGCCGAGATTTACGACGATCCCGTTCGATCTCGACCTGAAGGGCGTCCGGCCGTACCTGGCGCCGACCTGGGAGCAGTGGTTCGACCCCGCACGTGTGGGCGACCGGCCGGCCGCCCGCCCGCAGGGGCGCGTCGGCACTGCCGAATGACTGCGAGGAGCGCGATGAGCCGCGGTGATATGAACATGACAGAGAAGCTGCTGCGACGCGCCGCGGAGGTCGCGGCCGCGCTGGCCGACGCGAGCGAGGCGATCGGCCGGTCGCGACCGGAGATGGTGGACGTCGGCCCGTACCGCCTGGCCGCCCTGTCGGCCGACAAGCGCAGGGTGGCCCGCGCCGACCAGGCCGTCGCCGGCCTGGCCGACCCGGCGTCCCCCCAGCCGCGGCGCGAGCGAGGCGGGGAGGTCTGGGACCGCAAGGTCAACGCCATCAAGTTCGGCTTTGTCGTCGACCTCGCCGCGGCGTGGCGCGCCACCGGAAACGCCGACTACGTCGAGGCCGCCCGCGACTGGTTCGAGGACTTCCTGGACTACTTCGGCGACGAGCCGTACAGCGCCCAGGTCCGCATGGCCGGGCGCGTCCGGCATTGGCTCGGCGCGCTGCCGTACTTTCTCGACAGCGACGTGCTTGACGACGACCTCATCGATCGCATCCTCGCCAGCATGCGGCTGCAATTGAACCACCTTGCCGCCGCGGAGAAAGGACCGGGCAACGTCCGCCTGATGACGGCCAATACGTTCGTGAAGGCCCGACTGCTGCTTCCGTTCGTCCCGGAGTCGCAGCAGTGGATGCAGCAGGCGCGCAACATTTATCGCGACGCCGCCCATCGCGATATCGAACCCGACGGGTCGCACATCGAGCACGACCCGCATTACCACAACGCCTACCAGGGCGCCTTCGAGAATCTGCTGCTCTGGTCGCGGGCGTTTCCGCAGGAGGAGCTCCCGGCGTTTCCCGCGATCGCCGCGCGCATCTTCGACTACGCTGCGGCCTCGCGCCGCCCCAACGGCGAGGAGTGCGGGATGCAGGACGGCGTCGGCGCGTGGACCGGCGGGTCTTCCCCGGAGGCGGTGCTGGCGCGGCGCGCGGCGGTGCGCCGCTTGGCGGGGTTGGACGAGCAGCCCCCGCCGCCGGCGCAGGTGTTCCCCGACGCCGGACACGTGTTCATGCGCACCGGTTGGGACGCTGACGCCCAGTACGTCACGTTCGACGCCACACGCTGGGGCGGCGGGCACAGCCACCTGGCGCGCAACGCCATCCAGCTCCAGGCGTTCGGGCGCATGCTCGTCACCGACCCGGGCTTTTTTTCGTACTGGATGCAGCACTCGGCCCGCCACGGCAGCGAGCTGGACAATCGCATCGGCCCGTACGCCAAGTCCACCCCCGCGCACAACACGCTGAACCTCAACGGGTGGAACCAGGCGCCGACGAACCCCGACCTGCTGAAGGCGTGCTTCGGCGACGGCTGTCACGCCGTGGTCTCGCGGTACAGCGGGGGCTACTGGCCTGGTTGGTACGGCTGGTGGTTCCAGGACGGTTTCGGGCCCGGCGTGCGCGCCGTGCACGACCGCATCCTGATCTGGCTGCCCGGTCGGGCGGCTGTTGTCGTCGATACCATCCTGCGCTGGGACGAAAGCGCCCTGGGCGGCGCCGAGCAGCGCGACCCGACGCTGGAGATGAACTGGCAGCTCACGCCCGGTGCGGTCGAGCTGGACGCCGAGGCGAAGCGCCTGGTCACCGCCAACGAGGACGCCAACGTGCTGATGCTGTTCCCCCGCCTGCCGGAGAACATGACGCTGGAGGTCAAGGAAGGGCAGATGGACCCCTTCCGCGGGTGGGTGGGGACCGGTCGCGAGGCCGCCCCGGCGCTGCGCGACGCCGGCGTGTTCGACGCCGAGCCGCTGTCGCAGTGGCGCGACGCCGGGTACGCCCCGGCGCCGCAGGTGTGCGGCACGGCGAGCCCCATGAGCGGCTTCGGCGCCACGCTGGTGACCGTGCTCGTTCCGTTCCGCGGCCGCCGGGCGCCGGACGTGACCGCCGAGGTCGGGGGCGTGGCGCTCGGCGAGCACATCGCCGCCCACGGTACCGGGACGGTGACGCTGCAGTGGGCCGACGGGGTCCGGGACCATGTCGCCTGGACGCCCGTTCTGCGATCGTCGATCGGGCAGTACGCCCCGGACGGGTCCGGCGAGGCGGTCCGTACCGACGCCGCCGTTCTGCACCTGGGCGCCGACGCCTCCGGGCGAGTGACCCGCGGCGCGGCCCTGGACGCGACGTACTGCGAGCCGTTCGCGCCCGAGCGCCGCGACGCGCCGGGTGCGATCACCCTGAACCCATGATGAGGTGACGTGTCATGATTGACGAAGCTCAGATCATCACGCCGGCCGGGCTGGCGACGGAAGCCGGTCCGTGGACGGGAATGGAGGCCTGCCGAGGCGACGAGCCGGTGTCGGTCAAACTCCGGCGCCCGCTGGGCGACCGCGGCGCCGTGATGGCGTGGGTCCGCCTGGACGAACCGATCCTCAACGGGCCCGGCGTGGAGACCGACGGCGGGACCGTGTTGGAGCTTCCCGGGCTGGCGAAGCTGAACCTGTGGTGGTATCGCGGGTACGGCGGGATCGTCTGGGAGATGCAGAACGGGCCCAACGTGCCCGTGGAGGTCCCGGGCCTGCCCGGACCGCAGTGGTTCCATCTGTGCTACACTTGGGACGCCGTCGAAGGACGGGCCCAGGGGTACGTCGACGGGACGCCCATCCGCATGCCGGGGTTGCGCGCCGAGGCGTGGAGCAACGACACCGCCGGCGAGATCCGCATGGACACGTCGCGCTGGGCGCTGGCCGAGGTGGTCGCCGTCGACCGGTGGGTGGGGCGCGAGGAGGTGCTGGCGGCGGTTCCGAGCATCTACCGCGGCGGGCTGGACCATACGCTGGGTGCCCAGGAGCTGGGCGAGCTGGACCCGGCGCCCTGGCGCGGCGAGAAGCTGTTCGAGATTCCGCTGGACGCCCCGGAGCAGATCGCGAACTGGCGCATGGAAGGACCCGGCGAGGTGACGTTCCACGACGGGTGGATGCGGATGCGCTCGACGACGCCCGACGCGCCGGGCAAGGAAGGGCACATCGTCCACTGGCCGGACGTGGACCTTCCGGCCGACTTCCTGCTGGAGTTCGACGTCCGCGTGCTCAGCGACAACGGGTTGAACATCGTGTTCTTCTGCGCCAAAGGCCGCGACGGACGCGACGCGCTGGACCCGACGCTGTCCGAGCGGACGGGTATCTTCGGGCACTACACGCAGGGCGACATCAACTGCTATCACGTGTCCTACTTCGCCGGTGGCGGGCGGACCACGAGCAACCTGCGGAAGAACCACGGGTTCTATCTGGTCGACAACGGCCCCATCGGCATCCGCTCCGGCAGCCGGGAGATTCACCACGTCGCGCTGCTCAAGTGCGGCGGGACGATCCGCCTCGGCATCGACGGGCGGCGCGTGATCGACTGGCACGACGACGGGCGGCACTATGGACCGGTCCTCGGCGACGGGAAGGTGGCGCTGCGCCAGATGAAGCCGACCACCGCCGAATACCGCGACCTGACCGGATGGGCCCTGCCGCCCAGCGCGTCGGCGACATAGCGCCGGCGAGGCGGGCTCACCCACCCGGCGTGTGTCTAAGCGGTGTTAGGTTAATCTTGTGGTATTCAGCCGATGATTCCGGAGGCGGGGATGCGGCTGTGGCGCAGCGGCGAACGGCTGGGGAGGCGTGCGGCCCGAGGCCGAAGCGCAGTGAA
>JBMCUM010000164.1:0-4837 GCA_048622595.1 Planctomycetota bacterium
CCTCAACCTGCTGGTCAAGGAGGGCACGCTCGCCTACGACCAGTTCCTGTGCCCGGCGACGGACACGCAGAGCGCCACGCGCGGGGACGGCGACAACAGGGAATGGGGCTTCCGCATGTACGAGGGAGGCGACAGCTCCAACGACGCGTACTACGCGATCGACTACGCCTATCACCTCGGCGGGCCACGCGTGAACGGGCGGAAGAATCCGGCGGCGTTCGGCGAGCTGCCCGGCGGCGTCGTCATCGCCGCCGACCGCTGCGCAAGCGGGGACGGGCGTATCGACGACGACTGGAACCACGGCGATGACGGTGTCAACGTCCTGACGAACAGCCACAGCGTCAATTGGATCCCGGCCGACGATGAGGACCGGATCGTGGTGAGCGAGGACAATCCCTACACGGCCGGGGGCAGCGGGGGCTCGCCGGCCGGGCGAGGCGGAACGGTCGGCGGCACGCCGCGACACGCCCGCGACAGTGTCCTCTATCACCCTGTGAAATAGAGGGTTACCTGCGAACGGTCGCCCGGGCGGTCAGGTCCAGGTCGCTGGTCCATCCGGCGCGGAGGTAGTGGTACGCCAGACCGCCGACCATGGCGGCGTTGTCCACGCAGTGCGCCATCGCCGCAAGGCGCAGCGCCGCGCCGAGTTCCTCGGCCAGGCCCGCCGCCGCCTCACGCAGCGCCGCGTTCGCCGAGACCCCGCCGCCGAGGATCAGTGTCCGCGCGCCGATCCGCCGCGCCGCGCGCCGCAGCTTGATCCGCAGCACGTCGACGACGGCGGCCTGGAAGCTCGCGGCCGTGTCGGCGATCTCCCGCGTCGTGAATCGCTCGATTCCCTGCCCGGCGTGCGGGTGGCGCGGCGGGGCGGCATCGGCGTCGCGCCGGCGTCCGGGCACGCCGTTGACGTGGTACAGCACGGCGGTCTTGAGCCCGCTGAAGGAGAAGTCCAGCGACTGCCCTTTCAGCAGGGACCGGGGGAAATCGACCGCTTCCGGGTCGCCGTCGCGTGCCGTCCGCTCGACGGCCGGTCCCCCGGGATAGCCCAGCTTCAAAATGGCGGCGACCTTGTCGAACGCTTCGCCCGTGGCGTCGTCGATCGTGCTTCCCAGCAACGTCAGTTCCGTAGGCCCGTCGTAGCGGTACAGCGCCGTGTGCCCCCCGGAGCAGATCAGCGCCGCGGCGGGCGCGGCGATCTCGCCCGGCTCGTCGTCGCGCCCCGGACGGTACAGCGACGGCGCGTAGGCGTGCGCGTAGATGTGGTTGACCCCCACCAGCGGAACCGACCACGCCCAGGCGAGCGTCTTGGCGGCCATCAGCCCCACCAGCAGCGACCCGATCAGCCCCGGCTCGTGGGTGACGGCGACGGCGTCGATGTCGCCGGGACCACAGCGGGCCTCGCTCAGCGCCCGGTCGATGACGGGGTTGATCGCCTCGATGTGCGCCCGACTGGCGATCTCCGGGACGACGCCGCCGAAGCGGGCGTGCTGCTCGACCTGGGTGGCCACGACGTTGCTGAGCACCTCGCGCCCGTCGGCGACCACCGCGCAGCCGGTCTCGTCGCAGCTCGTCTCGATGCCCAGGATGCGCCGCCGCTCACTCATCGTCCGGTTCGTCAGACGCCGGCGCGCCCAGCCAGTCGGGCTGGGACTGGAGGATCCGCTCCAGGCGCCGCGGACCGGCCAGCAGGTTCGCCGCCGCGTCCAGCGGCGCATCGAGCCAGCGGAGCTGCGCCACGGCCGTCTCGGCCGAACGCAGCGCCCGCGCCTCGCGCGCGGGCTCGTCCAGCCACGGGCGGGGGATGGACCGCAGGCGGATGCGCAGCTTGCGCAGGTCGTCGCGGTCGCCGCCGGGGATCTCGACGGGCACGTCCGGGGCGATGCGCTCGCTGCGCCGACCCGTCGGGGCCGCGTCGGACGGGCGACCGAGAAAGTACCACCCCGTGCTGTGGATGATCAGCCCCAGGTCGCCGACGGGCATGACGCTCTGGACCCACGGCTTCCCGCACGTCCGCTCGCCGAGCAGCGCCGCACGCCGGTGGGCGCGAAGCGCTCCGGCGACGATCTCGGCCGCCGAGGCCGTCTCGCCGTCCGTCAGCACCACCAGGGGCATCTGCGAATCGAACGTTCCCTCCCCGCGGGCGGCGAAGCGCCGCTCCGACGCCTCGCCGTCGTGGATGCTCATGGTGCGGAACAGCAGCCCGTCGGAGACGAACAGGTTGACCAGCTCGGCCGCGGGCTCCGGCTGACCGCCGGGGTTGCCCCGCAGGTCCAGCACCAGCCCCTGCGGGTCCTGCATCGTCCGCAGCGCCCGACGAAGCTGCTCGTGCGTGCGCGCGACCAGCTCGGTGACGCGCACGTAGTACAGGCCCCTGTCGGCGTCGAGGGCGTAGCGCCAAGTCCCGTCGGGAAGGCGATACAGCCCCTGGACGGTCTGGACCTGGAACCGCCGGCCCGTCAGGCGCACCCGGTGCGGTTCGCCGTCGGCCGCCCCGACCGGGACGACCGTCAGCTCGACGTCGCGCCCCGCTCGGCCTCGCAACGCCGCCCGCGCCTCGGCGGCGTCCATGCGGTCGACGGGCGTCGCGCCGATGCGTACCACCCGGTCGCCGGGGCGCAGTCCCGCCTCGTCGGCGGGCGAGCCGACGGCGACGCCGGTGACGCGTGCGGTGGCGGCGTCGAGCTCGAACCGCAGCCCGAGCCCCCGGGCGGTTCCGCCGATCCGGGCGGTGACCGCGTCGCGCCGGTCCCGCGGGACGTAGCGCAGGTACTTGTCGCCCGTGATCTCGCGGAGGACCTCGACCTCCCCGCGGTACCCGCCCTCGAGCACGCGGCGGCGTTCCGCCTCGGTCAGTTCGTAGCGCGGCATGCTGCGCTCGAGGCGGCGGGCGAAATCGACGGCCGTCAGCGACCCGTCCGACTGACCCAGCAGCCCGCGCAGCGCGCGGATGTCGCGCCCCGTGTCGATAAGCTGCTCGTGCATGCGTCCGTAGTTTCTGCTGAACTCGTCGTAGCGGCGCTGGTGGCGAGACTGGATCAGGTGGAAGGCGACCACGGACCCGCCGGCGATCGCCGCCAGAACCGCCAGGAAGATCAGGTTGCGTGTGGGCATGGGTCTGTCCCGAGACCCCGGCGCGGCTCCCCGCCGCCCGGTCCGTCTCACGATACCAGCGCGGCGCCCCGCCCGGCCAAGGAAAATGCCGCCCTTGACCCGCCGTCGCGGGCGTCGTAGAGTATCGCCTCCCCGGCGGGCACGCCCCCCCCGGACGGCGAAGGACACCGCATGAACCTCATCACCGGCGCAACCGGTCTGCTGGGCAGCCACATCGCCGAACAGCTCGTCGGGCGGGACCAGCCCGTCCGCGCGCTGGTCCGGGCCAGCAGCGACACGAGATTCCTGGAGTCGCTCGACGTCGAGCTGGCAACGGGCGACGTGACCGACCCGTCCTCGCTCGCCGCCGCCTGCAAGGGCGCCCACACCGTCTACCACGCCGCGGCGCGCGTCGGCGACTGGGGACCCTGGCACGAATTCCAGGCCATCAGCATCGACGGCACGCGGAATATGCTCGCCGCCGCGCGGGACGCGGGTGTCGAGCGGTTCGTTCACGTCAGCAGCATCTCGGCCTACGGGCACCCGGACGGGGAGGGGCTGGTCCTCGACGAGTCCGCGCCGCTGGGCGTGGACCTGCACCGGTGGAGCTACTACAGCCGCGCCAAGGCCGAGGCCGAACGCATCGCTTGGGGCTTCCACGAGCGCGGCGAGGTTCCGCTGACCGTGGTCAAGCCGAGCTGGCTGTACGGCCCGCGGGACCGGGCGTCGATGCCGCGGCTCATCCGCGCCATCCGCGACGGAAAGGCCAAGCTCATCGGCGACGGGACCAACCGCCTGAATCTCACCTACGCCGCCAACGAGGCCGAAGGCGCCATCCTCGCCGGTACCGCCGACTGCGCCCTGGGGGAGGCGTATAACCTCTCCTCCGACGGCGAGATCACCCAGAGCGAGTACCTCAACAAGATCGCCGACTGCCTCGGCGCGGCGCCGGTCACGAAGAAGGTCCCCTACAAGGTGGCCTACTCGGCCGCGTTCCTGATGGAGCTGTTCGGGCACATGTTCGGCCGCCAGACCCCGCCGCTGGTGACGCGGTACTCGGTGTGGCTGATGGGTCGGCGGTGCTTTTTCAGCCCGGACAAGGCCCGCCGGGAGCTGAACTGGCAGCCGACCGTGGGCTACGACGAGGGCATCGAGCGCGCCGTGCGGTGGTGCCTGGACACCGGCGTCTGCTGAGCGGAACCCCGCCCGCCCGCGCGCCGCGTCAGGCGCCCCGACCGTCCAGGCAGTCCGTGATCGTATCGGTCATCTCGGATAGGTCCAGCGGCTTGGTCAGGCACGCCCGCGCGCCGCAATCGAGAATCCGCCTCTCGTTCTCCGACGACGGATAGGCCGTGATCCCCACCACCTCCACGTGGCGCGTCCCGTCCTGCGATTTGATCAGCCGGCACACCTCGTACCCGTCCATACCGGGCATCCGCAGATCGAGGACGACCACGTCGGGACGCAGCGTGGCGACCACCGTCCCGGCCCGGAAGCCGTCGTGCGCCTCGGCGACCTCGCAGTCGGGGATGCGGTCCTCGATGGCCCGGCGAATGAACTGGGCGACCGACGGCTCGTCGTCGACCACCAGGACCCGCGTCGGGCACGGGCCCAGTTCCGCCGGGACCGGCATGCGGTGGGCCCGCAGGAACGCCAAAAGGTCCTCGCCCGTCACCCGGCGGTGCCCCCCGGGCGTGCGGTGGGCCTTCAGCAGCCCCCGGTCGATCCAGTTCGCCACCGACCCCGGGTC
>JBMCUM010000165.1:0-4820 GCA_048622595.1 Planctomycetota bacterium
CGCGGCGCCGAGGCCCTGACCGCCGGGAAGCTCGTGGCATTTCCCACCGAGACCGTCTACGGCGTGGGCGCCCTGGCGACGCGCGCCGAGGCGATGCGGCGCCTGCGCGAGCTGAAGGGCCGACCCGACAGGCCCTTCAGCGTGCATCTGGGTCGCCCCGAGCACGCCGAACGCTACGTCCGCCCGGACGTCTGGGCCCGCCGGGTGATGCGCCGCGCCTGGCCCGGTCCGCTGACGCTGATCCTGCCGGCCGCCGACCCGCTGCCCGACCCCGAGCTGCGCCGCGCCGGCGCGGGCGACGAGCTGGTCGCCGACGGGTGGATCGGGCTACGCTGCCCGTCCGAGCCGACGGCTGCGGAGATGCTCGCGCAGGTGGAGGGGCCGGTGGTCGCCTCCAGCGCGAACCTGCCCGGGACGGCGTCACCCCGTGAGCCCGGCGCGGTGCTCGACGCGCTGGACGGCGAGATCGATTTGCTGATCGAGGCCGGACGGACGCGCCACGGGACCGACAGCACGATCGCCCGCCTGGTAGACGGGCAGCTGGACGTGGTGCGTGCGGGCGCTTACGCCCCGCGGCAGGTCCGTCGCCTGCTGCGATGGCATTTGCTGTTCGTGTGCACGGGCAACACCTGCCGCAGCCCGCTGGCGGCGGGGCTCGCCAAGGCCCTGCTCGCCGAGCGCCTCGGCGTCCGCGTCGGGCAACTGCGCCGGTGGGGCATCGAGATCCGTTCGGCCGGTGTGGCCGCCGCCGAGGGCCTGGGCGCGACCGACGAGGCCGTCCGGGCGGCTCGCCGGTACGGTGCGGAACTGTCGCACCACCGCAGCCGACCGCTCGATCGGGACTTGATTGCGTGGGCGGATGTGATACTCTGCATGACCGACGTGCATGTCGGGGAGGTGGCGCGATTCGGCGCCGCGGCCTCGGACAAGGCGCGGCGGCTCGACCCGGCCGGCGACATCCCGGACCCGGTAGGCGGGGGGGCGGACGCGTACCGGCGCACGGGCGAGCGAATCCAGCGGGCGCTGGCCGATGCCCTGGCGGACGTCGTCTGAAACGCGACGACGGACCGCCGCCGCATGCCTCGCCCGTTCGGGGCTGCGCCGCGGCACGTCGGCGGCGAAGGACGGAAGAGACACGCATGAGAATCGCACTGGCAGCCGATCACCGCGGACACGCCGCGAAGAAGCGCATCGCGCTTCTGCTGAGGGAGCGCGGACACGAGGTCCTCGATTTGGGAACGAACAGCGCACGAAGCTGCGATTACCCTGACATGGCCTACATGGCGGCGCGAGCGGTCGTGGACGCTCAGGCCGACCGCGCGGTGCTGCTGTGCAGCAGCGGGATCGGGATGACGATCTGCGCCAACAAGGTTCCGGGGATCCGCGCCGCGCTGTGCCACGACGAGCTGACCGCGCAGATCTCGCGCCGTCACAACGACGCCAACGTGCTGTGCCTGGCCAGCGACGTCACCGGCGAGGAGCTGATGCGGCGGATCGTCATCGGCTGGCTGGAGACTGCCTTCGACGGAGGCGGACGCCACGAGCGGCGCGTCCGCAAGGTGGGGCTCATCGAGCAGGGGCAGGACCCCTCCGGCTACAGGCCCGACGACCTGGTCGCCAACGGCCCGGGATAGGGGCACCGTCGTCGCCCCCGGGGCGGGGCGCAGGGAGCGGCGTCGCATTCCACCGGTCTGTTTTCTCGACGGCGGACGCCGTTTTCAGGGCGGCGCTCGTCACTTGGGGAACTTCTCGATCGCCTCGTCGCGCCCGATGAGGGTCAGCACGTCACCGGGCAGCACCTTGTCGTCGGGGCCGGGCCCGGCGATGACCTGCTCCTGCGAGACCTTCTTTCCGCGCGGGTCGGTCCGCTCGACCGTCTGGCGGATGGCGACGACGAGCACGTCGTACTTGTTGTGCACGCCCAGCTCCCCGAGCGTCTTTCCGTGGAAGCTCCGCGGGGCCTGCACCTGCACCAGCGAGTGCTCCTCGCCCAGGACGATCCGCTCCAGCATCGCCGGGGCCAGCAGCTTGTCCCGCCACCGCTCGGCCGACTCGTGCTCCGGGTTGACGATCCCGTCGGCGCCGATGCGTGAGAGGATCTGGGCGCGGACGGCCGTGGTCGCGCGGGTGATCACCCGCGGGACGCCGATCTGCTTGAGGATCACCGTCGTAAGTGCGCTGATCTCCAGGTTGGACCCGATGCCCACCACGGCGACGTCGACCTTGTCGACGCCCTGGGCCTTCAGGGCCTCGGCGTCCGTGCAGTCCAGGCAGACGGCCAGCGTGACCTCGTCCCGCACGGACTCGACCAGCTCGCGGTCGTTGTCGACCGCGATGACCTCGGCGCCGGCCTCGGACAGCAGCGTCGCGAGGCGTTGACCGAACAGACCCAGACCGATTACCGCGAAGCGTTCCATGGCGATCACCCGATGACGACGTTCTCTTCCGGATAGTTGTATCGTACCGGACGGACATGGCTTGTCACCGCCAGAAGCAGCGTCAGCGGACCGAGCCGTCCGGCGAACATGCCGACGATGATCACGATCTTGGGAAAGTCCCCGATGGTGCAGTCCGGGCCCGTGATGCCGGTGCTCAGCCCGACGGTCCCGCAGGCGCTGCACGCCTCGAACAGGACGTTGACGAAGGGGCGGTCCTTCAGCACCGCGGCCAGCAGCAGCGTCACCGTCGCGACCAGCAGCGTGTACAGCACCGCGATCGCCGCCGTGCGCCGCAGCAGGTCCGCCGAGATGCTCCGGTGGAGCACCTCCAGCTCCGACCGCCGGCGGATCAGGCACCACGTCGCCAGAACCAGAAGGGCGAAGGTGGTGGTCTTCATCCCCCCGGCCGTGCTCGCCGGGCTGCCCCCCACGAACATCAGCAGTGACATCCACAGCTTCCCCGCGCCCGACAGGCGGTCCATGTCCACGGTGTTGAAGCCCGCGGTCCGCGCCGTCAGCGACTGGAACGCCGCCGCCCGCGCCAGCGCCGCGCCGCGCAGGTCGGCCAGCGCCGTCGGGTCGTGACCGGCCCGGTGCCGGGCCTCCTGCCCGCCGATGGGGTGCCGTCCGACGCCCGCGGCGCCCGCCGGCAGCTTCTCGATCGCCACCAGCCCGACGGCGCCGACCGCGAGCAGCGCGGCCGTGGTGATCAGCACGATCTTCGAGTGCAGCGCCAGGCGGGCGATGCCGCGCTCGGCGTAGCGGCGTCGTCGCCCGGCGAGCCGCGCCGCGACCCGCCGCAGGCGTGACGCCCCCCACCGCCACGAATCGTGCAGGACGGGGAAGCCCAGCCCGCCGAGGATGATCAGCGGACCCATCACCGTCAGCACCTGCCAGCTCTGCCGCAGCGGGTGGGCCCACCCGGCGCGCACCCCGTGCATCATGTTCGCCCGGTACAGCGCGAACCCGGCGTTGCAGAAGCTCGATACGCTGTGGAACACGGCGTGCCACGCCGCGCGCAGATCGCCCATCGGCTCGCCGAACCCGTCCAGCGCGCCGCGATACATGGGGTACAGCAGCGCGGCGCCGACGACCTCGAGGGCGAACGTCAAAAGCGCCACGAACTTCAGCGTCCGTCCCAGATCGCCGCGGCGCTCGGTGGCGAGCATCTGCCCGATGGTCTCGCTGTGGCGCAGCGACAGGCCCTTGCCAACCAGCATCGCGAGCATGGTCCCGAACATCATGATCCCCAGCCCGCCGAGCTGAATCAGCACGAGGATCACCCCCTGCCCGAAGTAGGTGAAGTGCGTGCCCGTGTCCGCGACGATCAGCCCGGTCACGCAGGTGGCGCTGACGGCCGTGAACAACGCGTCGGTATAGAACCACCGCTGCGTTCCTGGCGCGGTGGCCACGGGGAGCATCAGCAGCGCCGAGCCGATCAGGCACATCGCGGCGAAGCTTCCCATGAGCAGCCACATGGGCGGGATGCCGCTTCCGGCGACCTGAAGGTTGACGTTCACCGCGCGGATGATCAGCGACAGGAGGATGTACCCCTGCGTGATGATCACGTACAGCGCGCCCAGCGAGACGATGTCCCCCCGGACGTATCCGGCGACGAGCAGCGCCGCAGCGGCCACAAGGATCAGCGCGAAGTCGATCCAGTTGTCCGCGAGGTACGCCCGCTTTCGCGGCGCCAGCGCCACCCGGAGCAGGCGGTCGAGGCTGAACACGACCACCACGGCCGACTCGATGACATGCAGGTGGGCCCGGGGCAGGGGACGGTCGCGGAAGCCGTACTCCATCGCCAGCGCCGCGGCGCCCGCCACGCCCGCCAGCGCCAGCACCACGTCCATGACGCGGCGGATGCCGACCGGCGGCGAGGCGAGCGGGGGACCCGTCCGGGTTGTGCGCGCCGGTTTGCCCATGTCTGACCGGACCCGCGCCGCGCCGGCCTCGCCTCGCTCGCCGCGGACGCTCCGCGAAGCGAACAGGTCGCATCCGCGCCGCGGTCAGCCCTTGTCCTTGTACACCTCGTCGGGGTCGAAGACCTTCTGGCCGACGACCTCCCACCCGCCGTCGTCGGCGAGCTTGCGGTAGAAGCACGAGTAGTAGCCCTCGTGGCAGGCGGCGCCGTGCTGGGTCACCTCGATTACCAGCGTGTCCCGGTCGCAGTCGGTGTAGATCGCGCGGACCTCCTGGGTGTGCCCGGACGACTCGCCCTTCATCCAGTACTTGCCCCGACTGCGGGACCAGAAGTGCGTCCTGCCGGTCTCGACGGTCCGCCGCAGCGCCTGGTCGTTCATGTAGGCGAGCATGAGAACCCGCCCGCTTTCGGCGTCGACGCAGACGGCCGGGATGAGCCCCGCGTCGTCGTATTTCAGC
>JBMCUM010000166.1:0-4778 GCA_048622595.1 Planctomycetota bacterium
CGGCGACGGTGCGCACGGCCAGCTTCGCCGCCGCGTCCATCGGATACCCGAACGCCCCGGTCGAGATCGCCGGAAACGCCACGGACGCCAGGTGATTCTCCTCGGCCAGCTCCAGGGCGCGGCGGTAGCAGCTCGCCAGCAGGTCGTCTGCCGGCTCGTCGCGTCCGTAAACCGGGCCGAGGCAGTGAATCACGTGGCTGTTGGGCAGGTCGAACGCCGGGGTGATGACGGCCTGGCCGGCACGGATGGGCGCCAGCGGGCGGCAGGCGCGGTCCAGCCCCGCCCCGGCCGCGCGGTGAATCGCCCCCGCCACGCCCCCGCCGGGGCGCAGCTCCGCGTTGGCCGCGTTCACCACCGCATCGACGTCCTGCTGATCCGTGATGTTCCCCTCGACGCACTCGATGACGACGTCCGCGATCTTCCGCTCCATGACACGGGTCTCCCGGTCTCGGTACCGCTCGTCTCCGCGTGCGGGTCGCAACCGTTCGCGCCCATTGTAGCGGCGGTGCCGCCGTTGCTCCACAACCACGCGCGCTGCCGCACAACCTGTCAGCATACCATGTGCACCCCGGCGCCGAGTCCGCTAGAATGCCCCCGCCGAGTCGCCGGCGGGCGGAGGCCACGCCGCGCCCGGTCAATCAAACCGACAGGAGCTTGACACATGGACACCATTCGTATCGGCGTGATCGGAAGCGGCGGGATCGCCCGCGGGCACGGAAAGCGGTTGACGACCATCGACGGCGTGGAGATCCCGGCCGTGATGGAACCGGCCCAGGCGAGCTGGGACCGGTTCTGCGAGGCGGTTTTCCCCGCCGGCGATCGCCCCCGCCGATACGCCGAGAGCTACACGGACATGCTACACGACGAGCGACTGGACGCGGTGCTGATCTGCTCGCCCCACACGGTCCACTTCCGCCAGATCATGGACGCCCTCGACGCCGGGCTGCACGTGCTGGTCGAGAAGCCCATGGTCTGCTCGACCGAGCACGCGCGGCGCGTGGTGGACAAGGCCGCCGCGACCGGTAAGCGCGTGGTCGTCAGCTACCAGCGGCGCTTCCAGGCGGCGTTCCGGTACATGAAGCAGTTCATCGAGGACCCGGGCTTCGGGAAGCTGCACATGCTGTCGGTCTTCCAGAGCCAGGCCTGGTGGACGGGGACCACGGGCACGTGGCGCCAGAACCCGGAGCTGTCGGGCGGCGGGCAGCTCAACGACTCGGCCTCGCACGTGATCGACGTGATCAACTGGATGCTGCCCGATCCGGTGGTGGAGGTCGCCGCGATGATCGACAATCGCGGGCGCCAGGTGGACATCGACGCGGCGGTGACCTTCCGCACCGCCGGCGGGGCGCTGGGCTCGCTGACGGTGCTCGGCTCGGCGGCGCACAAGGGCATGTGCGAGGACTGGACCCTCAGCGGCGACAACGGGCGGTCGCTGTTCGTCCGCAAGGACGGACACGTCGACAGCATCCAGGGCACGACCGAGCTCAAGGGCCCGCTGGAGCCGATCGACGTGGCCGCCTGGGCCGACGACCACGCCCCGGGCGCGACCAACCCCGACGCCCACTTCGTGGACCTGCTGCGCGGCGAGGCGAGGACCAACGAGTCGGCGCCGGAAAACTTCCTGCCGACGATCGCGTTCACCGAGGCCTGCTGGCGCTCCGCCGCCGAGGGCGGGCGACCGGTCGCGCTGACGACGTGACCCGACGCCCCACGACGGACCGGCGGTCGTTCGACACGTGGCATTGCGCATTTAGCATTGGACGTCGCCGCCGCGGTCCGGCGGGAGGAAGGTCATGCTGTTCCGCTTCGCCCTGTACGGGTTCCTCAAGAACCAGCGCTACTTCGAGCCGTTCCTCATCCTGGCGCTGCGGGCGCGCGGGCTGAGCTTCGCGGGCATCGGGCTGCTCATCGGCTTCCGCGAGATCTGCATCAACCTCATGGAGATCCCCAGCGGCGCCGTGGCGGACGTAGCCGGACGCCGCAAGTGTATGGTCCTGTCCTTCCTGGCCTACATCGGATCCTTCCTGATCTTCGCGTGGGCGGGCAGCGTCTGGTCGCTGCTGGGCGCGATGCTGCTGTTCGCCACCGGCGAGGCCTTCCGAACGGGAACGCACAAGGCCATCATCTTCGACTGGCTCGCCCGCCAGGGACGCCGCGCCGAGAAGACCCGCGTCTACGGGTTCACCCGGTCGTGGAGCAAGCTGGGCTCGGCCGTCAGCGTCCTCATCGCCGCGGCGCTGGTGTTCACCATCGAGGTCGAGCAGTACCGCTGGGTCTTCCTGCTGTCGATCCTCCCGTATGCGGTGAACGTGGGGAACTTCCTGACCTATCCCCGGGCGCTGGACGGACCCGGCGGCGGGCGCTTCTCCGTGCGGCGCGTGGCGGCGACGACCTGGGCGGGCTTCCGCCGGGCAATGCGCCATCGTCCGCTGCGCGGCGTGCTGGTCGAATCGATGGCCTACGAGGGCGTCTACAAGTCCACGAAGGATTACATCCAGCCGCTGCTGAAGGCGGCGGCGGTCGGTTTGCCCGTGCTGCTGGCGCTGGGCGACCGTCAGCGAACCGCCCTGCTGGTCGGTTCCGTCTACGCCGTGCTGTACGCCGCAGGCAGCTTCGCCTCGCGCCACGCACACGCCCTGTCGCGCCGCGCCGGGTCCGACGTGCGCGGCGCCTTGTGGGTCTTGGCGATGACGTCCGCCGCCTTCCTCGTCATGGGCGCCGGGCTCCTGCTGGGCGCTGCGGGCGTGGCCGTCGCGGCGTTCGTCGCCCTGGCGGTGTTCCAGAACTTCTGGCGGCCCATCATCGTCGGGCGGGTCGCCGACCAGGCCGACGAGGCGCAGGCGGCGACCGTCCTGAGCATCGACTCGCAGGGCAAGTCCGTGGTCGCCGCGGCCATCGCCCCGCTGCTGGGTCTGGCCGTCGATCTCGCCGGGCGCGGCGCCGGGCGGACGATGCGCTTCGCGCCCGTCGCGGCCGTCGGGTTGGTGGTGACATTGGGGATGCTGATCCACGCCCGTCGCGCCCTCCGTCGGGAGCAATCGCCCGAACCTCCCGCCGATACCGCCCAAGGCGCGTGAACCTTCGCCCCCGGCGGTGACGATATACCCATAGCGATCCGGCCCATTCGCCGGCGCGAACAAAGGACGGCATGCGCGCTTGACGGAGGCGCAAAGAGCGGGTAATCCTGCGTCGAGGCACACGCCCGCGCCGTAACGCGAACGGGCGCTTCCCCTCTCCGCCGGCGTCGACCAAGACACGGCCGCCGCAACGAGGTCAGGACAGCTCGTGGCTTCGATACAGGTCATCCAGGGCCCCGACAGGGGCAGAACCTACACCCTCCGTGAGGGCGAGAACATCATCGGCCGGCGGGGCCGGTCCGTGGCCCTGAGCGACGGGACGGTGTCGCGCCGTCACGCGCAGCTGGTTCCGGCGGACGGGAAGTGGATGCTGACGGACCTCGGCTCGGCCAACGGGACGTACCTCAACGGCGTGCGCCTGCGGCGGGAGACCCAGGTCAACCGCGGCGACCAGATCCGTTGCGGCGCCACGCTGCTGGTGTTCCTCGGTGGACCGGCCGGGACGCAGGCGTCGGTCGAACTGGACGAGGACGGGCGCCTGGTGGACTCGGCCACCATCGCCCAGGTCCCCAGCAACGAGGATTCGGTAATCATCCCCACGCCCGACGCCGGCGCCCAGGCGATCGACAACCTGCGCATCCTGTACGACCTGATCGCCGAGGTCGGGTCCATCTTCAACGTGGACGTGCTGCTGCGCCGCACGCTGGACAAGATCTTCGACTTTGTCACCGCCGATCGCGGGTACATCCTCCTGATCGACGAAAACGGGCAGCTCGACCTGCGCGTCTCGCGTCTGGCCGGAGAGGATTCCTCGCGGGAGATCCCCATCTCGCGAACCATGATCAACGAGGTCGTCCGACGCCAGGTCGGCGTGCTCAGCAGCAACGCGATGGCCGACCAGCGGTTCGCCTCCCACAAGAGCGTGCAGGACTACGGCATCCGCTCGGCCGTCTGCGTGCCCATCAAGGGGCGCGACCGCGTCCTCGGCGTCATCCACGTCGACTGCAACGTCTCCGAGCACACGTACTCCACCGAGCAGCTCCGCCTGCTGACGGCGGTGGGCTACCAGACCGGACTGGCGATCGAGAACGTCCGCCTGTACGAGTCCGCCCTGCAGTCCGAGCGCCTCGCGGCGATGGGCGAGACCGTCGCGTACCTCTCGCACCACATCAAGAACATCCTCCAGGCGCTCAGCGCCGGCGCCGAGGTGGTGGAGATGGGGCTGAACCGGGACGACGCGGCCAAGGCGCGCGACGCCTGGCCCATCGTGCAGCGGAACCTCAATCGCATCAACGGGCTGATCCTGAACATGCTGGCGTTCTCGCGGGATCGCGAACCGCAGTTGGAGACGCTGAACATCAACCACGTCGTCACCGACTGCATCGAGCTCGAAACGCCCCGCGCCGACGAGCGCGGCGTCGCCCTGCTGACCGACCTCGGCGAACCGCCCCCCCTTCCGCTCGACGAGCCCGGCATGCACCAGGCCCTGCTGAATCTCGTCTCCAATGCCGTCGACGCCGTCGAGGACACCCCGGCCGGCGCCGTGACCGTCTCCACCCGTTACGCCGAGTCTACCGGCGACGTGGTCGTCCGGGTCATCGACAACGGAAGCGGCATCCCCGCCGACCAGCTCCGGGACATCTTCACGCCGTTCTTCTCGGCCAAGGGACAGGGCGGGACCGGCCTGGGCCTGGCCGTGGC
>JBMCUM010000167.1:0-4736 GCA_048622595.1 Planctomycetota bacterium
TGGGCGGCGTGGCGGACGGACAGGCCGTCATGGAAGGGACCGAGGTCGCCCCGGCACCCGGATGGATGCACCCGCCGGACGCGACCGCCGCCGAGACGGTCCGGCTGCTTGCCGGCGAGACGCTGCACATGCAGACGCACTCCAGGCAGATGGCGTTTGCGGACGTGCGCAGCGGGCGGGTCGTCATGGAGATTCGCCAACACGGTCGGCGCACCCGGAGCACGCCCGCGGCGAATCTCATCCATCCGCTCGTGGTCGACGGGACGGTCGTCTATCGCACGGACCGGGGCGTCGTCGCGCGCGACCTGCTCAGCGGGCGCCGCCTCTGGACGAACGACGAGTTGCCGCTGTTCCGCTCCGTTGTGAACCAGTACCCGGCCGACATGACGGGGCTCGGCGACCGCGGCAACTACCATCTGACCAGCGGAGGCGGGCTGGTGTTCGTGCGCTGCCGGCTCGATCCGCCGGTGGCGCGCAGGCAGGGCCGGCATGTGATGAGGGGGGCCGCGCCGCTACGCCAGCGGACCAGCACATTGCGGGCGCTGCGCCTGGAAGACGGACGGACGGTGTGGCCGGCGCTGGGCGACGGGCGCGGCCCGGACGAGGTGGTGCGCAAGGGGGACTTCGTTTCCCCGGTGACGTATTCCCAAGGGCGGGCGTACTTCGTCATGCTGCACGCCGCACGCTACCACGCCGTGTGCATCGACGCGCAACGCGGGAAGGTGCTGTGGCGCCAGCCGATCTGCCAGACGCCCGCCCTGACTCAGAATCGCTCGCAGATTCTGGACTCCCTGCTGTTCGGGCGCGTCAGCCCCCCGGTCGTCGCCGCCGGACGCATGATCGTGTGCACCAACGCCGGGGTCACCGCCGCCCTCGATGCGGCGACGGGCCAGCCCCTCTGGGCCTATCATTACCCCAGCCGGGTCAATGTCGCCGGCGGCGCCGGCGCGGCAGAAGGCATCACGGAGTACCCGGTCAACCCCCTCGTGGTCGCCGCGGACCGCGTGGTGTGCCTCCCGGCCGACAGCCAGCATCTGTTCGCGCTGTCGGCGGCCGGGGGCCGTCCCCTCTGGAGCGCGGAGCGTGACGGGCAACGCCATCTCAGCGCCGTCGACGACCGGACGGTCCTGCTCAGTCAGCCCGGGTTGATGCTGGTCTCCGCGTCGGACGGCACGGAACTGCACAGGTCGGCCGGGGACCTCGAGGTGTACGGGCGTCCCGCGGTCACGCCGCGGCGCGTGGTGACCAGCGCGCCCGACGCGTTGGTGAGCTTCGATCTGGAGACGCGCCGGGTGCGTCGCAAGAAGCTCGGTACGGCCGACGCGCTGCTGGGCAACCTGGTCAGCTGCGAGACGGGCCTGGTGGCGGCCAACCCGGCCGGCGTGTGCGCGTACTTCCGCTTTGACGAGGTACGGGGTGGGCTGGCGGAGCGGATCCGCCGGGTAGAGCCCGAGCAGCGCGCAGCGCTTTTGCTGACGCAGGGGCAGGTCGCCTTCAACGCCGGACGGTACGACCTCGCCGCGGAGGATTTCGCCGCGGCGCGGGACGTGGCCGAGCGCACCGACATGCCCGTCGCCGCCGGACGCGCCCGGAGCTGGGCATACCGCACGCAGATCGCCCTGGCCAACCGGACCGACGATCACCAGCAGCGCACCCGCCACTTCGAGCGGGCGCTGGAACTGGCCGGAACCGATCAGGAACGCGCCCACACGCTGCTCCGCCTGGCCAAGTGCCGCGAGGACGCCGGCGACCTGCCCGCCGCCGCCGAGTATGCCGACACGCTGCGGGCCGAGTACGGCGACGAGGAGATCGCGGACGTGGCGGTCGGATCGGCGGCGCGGGACACGGAGCGGATCGGCGCCGATCGCCCGACGCGCGCGGCGCGGGAGCGGGTCCGCCGCTTCCTCCGCCGCCTCATCGAGCAGCACGGGCGGGACTTTTACGCCGCCCTCGAACGCCGCGCCCAGGCCGCCCTCGACGACGCACTTGACAAGGGCGGGCCCGAACCGCTGCTCGTCGTGCGGGACCGTTGGCCCAACAGCCGCGCCGCCGAATGCGCCGTCTACCGCGCCGCCGAAGCCCACTATCGCGCTGCAAGCGCCGCCGCCGGAGAGCCCGCCCGCCGGCGCCGCGACGCCGCGCGACGCCTGCTGGCCTGGCTCGCCCAGGCCGAATCCGGCGAGATGCGGCTCGCGGCTGGAATGGTGCTGGCCTGCATGTACCACCGCGACGGGCAGCTTCACGTCGCGCGGGACCGCGCCCGCGCCGTGCTGGACGATCCGGACTTCGACGCCTCGCTCGAGGTGGATTTCGCGGACATTCAAGGCCGCGCCGAGACGCTCCTCCGGGAGCTGCTGGGCGAAAGCAACGACGCAGAGAAACAAGCCGCCCTGAACGTGCCCCTGCAGAAGTCCTGGGCGCTGGACGAGCCGGTCGCGATCCTGCGCGATCAGCACGGCCGCCCCGTGCGCCCGGGCGGTCGCCTGGCGGCGGTCGGGCGCGAACGGCTGATGCTGATCGACCCGACTGCCGGGGACGCGCGGGCGGCCGTCGTCGCCGGCGCCGAGGTTCCGCTGTCGGCCGAGGCGATCCACGATCGCCTGTCCTGGCGGTGGGGCCGCGACGCCGTCGCCGGGCTCAGCGACTCCGGCGCCGTGCTCGTCGTCGCGGTGCCGCAAGGCGCCTACGGATTCGACGCCCGTTCCGGCGAGCCGCGCTGGAAGCGCACCACCGCCGCGCTGGATCTGGAGACCTGCCAGGCGCTGGCGGTCGCCGACGGGCTGGTGCTGCTGGCCGACATAAAGGGCAAGCTCCGCGCGCTCGACGCCGCCACGGGCGAACCGCGGGGGTGGACGGCGGGGCACCTGCGCGGGCGGCGGTATCCGGCGAGCGTGGACGCGGCCGGGGGGCTGGCGGTCGTGACGTACCAGCAGAGCAGTTCCGAGCTTTCCGGACACGCCGCGACGGTGTGCGTGTTCGACCTGGGCACGGGCAAGCTCCGCGCGCGGTGGAAGGCCCGGCAGAGGGCGTGGGCGCATGTGAGCGATGCCGGGCTGCTGGCGGTGCTGATCGACGACGAGCTGGCGGTGCACCGGCTGGCGGACGCGGACGGGGCATCCTTCGACCAGCCGCTGTGGACCCGGACGCTGTCCGGAAGCGGCGACCTGCTGGACGCCGACGGACAGCGCGTCGCGCTGCGGACCAAACGGGGCGTCGAGGTGCTCGCCCTGTCCGGGTGTGGCACGCCGGAGATCGTCTCCGACGCGCCGGAAACGCACGGCGCCGTCATCACGCCGTGGTCGGCGTACGTGCTCGACACTAACATGGGCGAGGGCGACAGCGGTTCCGGCGCGCCCCGACTGGAGGGGATCGCCATCGACGGATGCCCCGACGACTGGGGCGAACAGGGGCTCCGCGTCGAGCGGCTTCACGCGACGAAGTCCGTCGCCGCGGCGGACTTCAGCGCACGCTTCCGCGTCGGCTGGTGCGCCAAGGGGCTGCTCGTGCTGGCCGAGGTCCAGGACGATCGCGGTTGGGAGCATCCCGACGACGGGAGTCTGTGGCGCGGCGACAGCGCGGAGCTGTTCCTCGCGCCTCGGCGTGGGTCGTACGACTTCTACCAGGTAGGCGTCTCCCCGGGTCGCATCGCGGGCCAGCCCGCGGCGCGCCAGCAGGTGTACGACAAACGCCGCAGCGCCGAGCTGCGCAGCATTCCGATCCGCCCGCGTTCGGCGTCCAGCCGGACCGGGACCGGATACGTCCTGGAGGTGCTGCTTCCCTGGGCGCCGGTGGGCGCGGACCCGTCGGTCGGAGACGTCGTCGGCGTTCAGCTCCAGGTCAACGACAAGGACCCCGACGACGAGTGGGTCCGCCTGTCCTGGCATCCGGGAAATCCCCTGGAGAACCCGGGTAACGTGATGCACGTGCGTCTGGCGGCGGCCCCGGTCGCCTCCCGGCGGGGCGTGCAGCGCTGGGTCCCGGGCGGGACCATGCCCGCCTGGTCCGTGTCGCTGGCGCCGTCCGAGGCGGTCCGTCGCGTCGTGCCCGCCGGCGACCACGTGCTGCTGGTGATGCGCGACGGCGGGCTGCGGATCGTCCACGCCCGCACGGGTCGCCCCGTCCAGCGCCTCGCCGCCGATGGCGACGCGCCGAAACGCGCCCCTTCGCCCGTCGTCGCCGACGGGCGCCTGCTCGTGGAGACCTCGAACAGAGTGATCGTCTATGCCCCCGCGCAGTGACCGAACGAGACGATGGACGCCGAAGCTCGCGGCCGCGGCGGTCGCGTGCGTGGTGGCCGGTCCGGCGCTTCTCGGCGCGGATGGAGCCGCCGCCGAGCCGATCGCCGCCGCTCCCGGGCCGGTGCTTCCTGAGTTGATGAACCGCCGGACCGTCAAGGCGATCGACGCGGGGCTGAAGTACCTGGCGCGGGTGCAGCACCGCTCGGGCCGGTGGCTCAGCGACGGACGCTACGGGCAGTACCCCGCGGCGATGACGCCGCTGGCGGGGCTGGCGATGATGGCCGGCGGGTCCACGCCCGCCGAGGGGCTCTACGCCAAGGAGGTCCGCCGCGCGATGAACTTCGTGCTCAACTCGTCGCAGGAGCACGAGGATGGTCTGCTGATCGGCTCCGGCGGGGGCTCGCGAAGCATGTACGGACACGGGTTTTCCATGCTGTTCCTCGCCCAGTGCTACGGCATGCAGACGGACGAGGAAAAGGCCGAGCGAATCAGCAAGGT
>JBMCUM010000168.1:0-4713 GCA_048622595.1 Planctomycetota bacterium
GGTGATCAGCAGCATCGCGCCGGCCTGGGCGTAGGGGATCGTCTCGTTGAGATACGCGCACGCCGTGTGGACGCTCGTGTGGTCCATGAACTCGATGGCGGTGGGGATGATCCCCGTTCCCGTCTGGATGCGCGGGACCGCAGCGATCGCTTCCTCCGCCGTCCGGAACAGCGCCAGAAGGTCCACGCTGCACTTCGGAAGCGGAAGCAGACGCAGCGTGACCTCCGTGACCACCCCCAGCGTGCCCTCGGAACCGACGATCAGCCCGATCAGGTCGTACCCGGTGACATCCTTGAGCAGCTTGCCGCCGAGCGTGACGATCTCGCCGGTAGGCGTGACGACCTTCAGCCCCAGCACGTAGCGCCTGGTGACGCCGTACTTGACCGCCTTTCCGCCGCCGGCGTTCTCCGCGACGTTCCCGCCGATGCTGCACGTCTCGCGGCTCATCGGATACCCGGCATAGAACAGCCCGTGCTCGGCGACGGCGGCGTTGATCTCCGCGGTCACCACCCCGGGCTCGACGACGACCATCATGTTGTCGGCGTCGATTTCGAGAATCTCGTTCATCCGGTCGCACAGCAGGACGACCCCGCCGCGGACCGGCACGGCCCCGCCGGACAGGCCCGAGCCCGCCCCGCGCGGCGTGACGGCGAATCGCTCGCGGTTAGCCAGTTTGAGCACGGCCGCGATTTCCTCGGCCGTCCGCGGCCGGACGACCGCCTCGGGCATGTGCGCATACGCCGGGTCGGGGATTTCGTCGTGCGAGTACGGCTCGAGCTTGTCGGCGTCGCCGGCGATGACGTACCGCGCCCCGACGATGCGACGCAGCTTGTCGAGAATCGCATCCGTCAGCGGGTTGCAAAATGGCTGCGTCGCGGGACCGCCGGGCATCATGCTCCCTCGCGGTCGGCGTCATAGGAGACGGAATCGACGTGCTTGCGCGGGCGGCCGCGCGCGGCGTCGCGCGATCCGCCCACGTGGACCTCCCAGACCTGCTGGAATATCCGTCGGGCCTTGCGGCGGACGTGCCAGCCGAAGATCAGCCCGGCGATCAGCAGGATCGCGACCAGCGGCAGCAGGCAGACGAACACCACCAGCCCGACGGCAATGCCCAGCACGCCCCGGACGAAGCCGAGCACGCCCTCCAGCGGCGACCGCCGCGCCTGCCCGATCTGTATGCGAATCCATTGGGGCATCAATGACCTTCCACACACAGGTAAAAAGAAACAGAGAGCATCGGCGTCGTTTGTTCCTGTTGTCCTGTGCATCTCCGTGTCGCAAATACCACGCCGCCTAGGGTGCCGAGACGTCCTCCAGCTCGGCCGGGTATTCCGGCCGGCGACCTTCCAGGACGGCGATGACGTCGTGGACGACGTCGCACATGGCCTCGACGGCCGCGGGAACGCGGGCGGCGATGTGCGGTGTCAGCAGCACGTTGTCCAGACCGAACAGCGGGTAGTCCGGCGGGGGCGGTTCCGGGTCGTGGCAGTCGATCACGGCGAACGACAGCTTGCCCGACCGCAACGCCTCGCCCAGCGCGGGGTAGTCGACACACTGGCCCCGCGCGGCGTTGATGAACTGCGCTGCGTCCTTGAACTGCCGCAGCGCGTCGGCGCCGATCAGCCCCCGGCTGGTGGCGTTCAGCGACGTGTGGAGCGTCACCACGTCGCTGCGGGCGTACAGCTCGGGCTTGTCCACGGTCTCGGCCGGGTAGTCCACATCGATGTCCTTCAGGTCGTTGTACAGGACGGTCATACCCATCGCCCGGGCGATGCGCCCCACCCGGCTGCCGATCCGCCCGCAGCCGATGATGCCCAGCGTCAGCCCGGCCAGGAACCGCCCGAACGTCTGCTTGCGCGCGCGGTGGAACGCCTCCGGCGACAGCGGGCCCGTCATCGGCCAGAAGCGGCGGTTCATCTCGATCATCATCCGCGTGGTGTAGTCGACAACGGCGAGCGTGTTCGCCGCCGGGGTGTGGACGACCTCCACGCCGCGCGCCCGGCAGGCGGGAACGTCGATGTTGTCAATGGCGACGCCCGCCCGGCCGACAACCTTCAGCCGCGGCGCCAGCTCCAGCAGCGCCTCGCTCACCTGCGTGTACGTGCGGACGACGAGTGCGTCGGCCCGCGCCAGGGCGTCCGGCGCCTCGCCGCGGTCGGCCGCGGCGTTGATCTCCTCCGCGGCGATCTGCGACACGTTGCCCCGGTCGGCGAGATAGCGCAACGCGCGGTCGCTGAGCGGCTCGGCGACAAGGATGTTCCAGCGGCGGGCCATGCGCCGGGAGTATAGCCGGCGGCGAGTCGGCGTGTCCAGCGTGGGGAGGTCGTCGCCACGTCGGCGCCGCTTCGCCTGACGCCGGCTGGCGCACCGGCGTGCCGGACCAGGCGCGCCGCCCCGGCCGGCTTCAACGAACCGCGGGTTGGACCCGCGCCCGCTCGGGTTACGCCTCGTCGCGACCGACCAGTCGCCGCAGGGTGAGCTTGACGCGTTCCCACAGCCCGCGTGCGCCCAGGTGGCGGGACAGGCGTCGGATGGCCTCGGCGCGGGGCGCCAGCGTCACCGCCCGCGCGACGTACCGCCGCGCCCGCGCGTCGCGCCCCTCGTGGTGGTGGGCCAGCGCCAGGTTGTACAGCGCCAGCGGGTACTCCGGGCGCAGCTTCAGCGCCCGCCGGCAGTGGGCGATGCCCGCCTCCGTGCGCCCCAGGCGGAAGCAGCACACCGCCAGATTGTGCCTCGCCGCGGCGTCAGACGGCGCCAGGCGCACCAGCCGCTCGAACACCGACCGGGCGTGGCGATCCTGCCCTGCCGACAGCAGCAGCCGTCCCAGCTCGCCCAGCGCCGACGGGTCGTTGCCGGCACGTTTCAGCTCGGCCAGGAAGTGCCCCGTCGCCCGCGCCGCCCGACCGCGGCGCAGCATGATCTGCCCCAGCCGCGCGTGGGTGCCGGGGTAGGCGTCGTCGATCCGCAAAACGAGCTGGAAGTGTCGCTGCGCCTCGTCCAGGCGCTCCCGCCGCAGCGCCAGCGAGCCCAGGGCGAAGTACGCCCCGGCGTGCTCGGCGTCGTGGTCGAGGATGGCGCGGAACTGGTCTTCGGCCTCGTTCAGGCGGCCCTCGGTGACGAGCATCCCGCCGTAGTCCAGCCGGGTATCGGCGTCGTCGGCGAACAGGCCCAGCTCGCGCTGGTAGTACTCGCCCGCGGCGGCGGTGTCGCCCTTGGCGCGGAAGGCGTCGGCGATTCGCGCGTTGGCGTGCGGGTGCGCCGGGTCCAGCCGTAGCGTCTGGCGCCAGCAGTCGATCGCGCGGTCGTAGGCGCCGTTGGCGAAAAAGCTGCTGCCGATGTTGTAGCTGCACAGCGGGCAGGCGTCCGTGAACAGCCGCGCCGTGTAGAACATCACCTCCGCCTTGTCGTGCTGCGACAGCTCGGTGTAGCTGACGATGCGGTTGCAATAGCACGGCTCGTAGGACGGGTCGATCCGCTCGATGTCCTCGAAGCACGCCAGCGCCTCGGCGTAGCGTCCCTGGCGGTTGAGACTGACGCCCAGGCAGTTCAGCGCCTCGACGTCGTCGGGGCTCAGCTCCAGCGCCGCCCGGTACGCCTCGCACGCCCGGGCGAAGTCGTCCATCGCCTCCAGCGTCAGCCCCAGGTTGAAGTGCCACGACGCGTTGTACGGGTTGACCTCGATCGCCGCACGCAGCTCCGCCGCCGCCTCTGCCAGCCGCCCGTCGTCATACAGCTCGCGCGCCCGCTCGGCTCGGACCTCCGCGTCTGTCCAGTCGTTCATCGTGCTCATCGGGCGCTCCGAAGGTCCCCGAGCGGCTCGCCACGACCGCTCACTCGGGTGCGACCGTGTCGTGACCGTCACACCCATTGTACTGCGCACCGCCCGATTCGACAACGCGTCGCGCACGCACGACGGAAACGCTTCGTTCCGGGCCGTTGGGGGTTGCCCCCGCGAGGACGCGCCGCGCCCCCTCGACAGGCCGCCCGGCGAGCCCGCCGTCCCCTCGGCCGTGGAGGCCGAAGGGCTCGGGCGTTCGGCGTCGTTCGGCGTCGCGGTCCGGGGTCGCTGTCGGGATCGGCACGTGGTTGGGGCCGGCTCGCCATTCGGTCGTTCGGGCCGGGTGCGGCCCCGGCGCACCGCCGTGCTTCGTCCTTCGCCGCCGGTGCCACGCCCGGCGCCGTCGGCGACGGCGACTTTCTTTGCGCCGCGGCGCGAACATCGGGTACAATAGTGTCGATAGAGACAAGGTACTTTCGACCACTTCGCCGCGCGGATCGCCGGCGACCGGAACGGGGCCGATATGGTTTCGACCGGACGGGTTGAGGTGCCGGTTGCGTGCCGAGGTTCCAAGGAGGCCTCGTAAAACACCTTGGGCTAACTTTACTTGCCGACAACCAGTTGGCAATGGCTGCGTAACTAACGCAGACCCGTCCTCCGCGACCTCGCCCGCGGGACGCGGAAGGACGACGACAAGCGGGCTTGCTGATCGGCAGTCGCCCGGTTCGCCGATCGGGACTCCCGTCGGGCTGGCCGACGGCGAATCGCGTCGCCGCGAGTCCCGCCGGCGAGATCAAAACGGCGACTATGCACGTAGACGCCGGCGCTGAAACGTCACGGGACGCGGGTTCGATTCCCGCCGGCTCCATTCGACGAGTCTCCGCGACTCGTCTCTGGCCCAAACAAGGCCCGTTGCCCACCGGCAGCGGGCCTTG
>JBMCUM010000169.1:0-4696 GCA_048622595.1 Planctomycetota bacterium
ACCTCCGACCTCCGGGTTATGAGCCCGACGAGCTACCAGACTGCTCTACCCCGCAATGTCGTTTTCTGCACACAACGTAGCAAGGCGTCGCCGCGTTGTCAAGAAGATCCGCCACAAATCCGGCGGCCGGCGGCGCGCGGCGTCGGTGCGGGGCCGACCGGGCCGGTCTCGACCGCGCCTGGGTGCGCCGCGTCAGATTGGGATCCAGGTCCGCAACGAGCGGCCGGTCTCGCACGCGCGTGGGTTTGTCGCGCCGCCTCGTCGGTGACGGCGAACGTCCGCCGGTCTCACCCGCGGCGCGCGTCCGCCCGCCTGGCGGTGCCTGCTGTCGCCTCAGCCCGTCCCGCCGGCGGAGTCGCGTCGCGCTGCGATTGGCGTCCATCCGGCCTCTTTCGCGCCGGGAAACCGAACAGTCCAGCTTCAGGACTGGACATTCCCCTCCCAGCCATTTGCGCCGCGGCCCTTATCCGTGGCGAACACCGGACAATTCTATTCGTGTTTGGCGCACGGCGGCATATTGTCCTTGCCGCCATGCGGAGGCGACATGTACCCTCCGCGGGGTAAGGTATCAGCGTGTCGGTTGCGGGCAACGCGGCCGGCGACGGGAATGCGAGGAGCGCCCCCATGGCCAAACTGGCGAAAGGCAACGCAGTCATCGGACAGTCCGGCGGGCCGACCGTCGTGATCAACGAGTCGCTGGTCGGGGCCGTCGAGCGGCTCAGCGGGATCAAGTCCATCGGGAAGATTCTCGGCGCGCATCACGGCGTCCGCGGGATCGTCAACGAGGACTTCATCGACCTGAGCAACGTGAGCAAGTCGACGCTGGAGGATGTGGCGGTCACGCCGGCGGCCGCGCTGGGCTCCAGCCGCGACAAGCCCGACGAGGCGTACTGCGAGAAGATCTTTCACGTCTTCGAGAAGCACGACGTGCGGTACTTCTTCTACATCGGGGGGAACGACTCGGCGGATACCGCGCGGATCGTCAACGAAATGGCGGCGGAGGCGGACTACGAGCTGCGGGTGTTCCACATCCCCAAGACGATCGATAACGATCTGCGCGTGACGGACCATTGCCCCGGATACGGCTCGGCGGCGCGGTTCGTGGCGGCCGCGTTCATGGGCGATGATCGCGACTCGGCCTCGCTGCCGGGCATCAAGATCAACGTGGTCATGGGTCGCCACGCGGGCTGGCTGACGGCCGCGTCGGCCCTGGGCAGGACTGACCGGAAGGACGGTCCGCACCTGGTGTACGTTCCGGAGATCCCGTTCGACACGGACCGGTTCCTGGAGGACGTGCGGGAGGTCTACGGGCGGCTGGGGCGGTGCCAGATCGCGGTCTCGGAAGGTGTCGCCGACGAGACGGGCACGGCGGTGACGGTGGCGCTGGCTGAGAAGCTGGGGCACCGCGTGGAGCGGGACAGTCACGGCAACCCGCAGCTTTCGGGCAGCGGGGCGCTGGGCGACTTCCTGTCGGACTATCTCAAGGCGAATCTGAAGAAGCGGTACGAGACGCTCCGCGTGCGGGCGGACACGTTCGGGTATCTGCAGCGAAGCTTTCCGGGGTTCGCCTCGCCGGTGGACCAGGAGGAGGCCCGCCACTGCGGGCGGAAGGCCGCGGAGCTGGCGCTGGCGGGCGACAGCGACGGGTCGGTCGTCATCCGGCGGGCGAAGACGAAGAAGTACAAGGTCACCTACGAGCGAGCGGACCTCCGCGACGTCGCCCGCGAGACGAAGGACCTGCCTCGCAACTACATGAACCGCGCGGGCAACCACGTGACCAAGCGGTTCCGCGACTACGCCATGCCGCTGGTCGGGGAGCTGCCGATGATCGGAAAGCTCGTGTAGCGGCGAAAGCGGGGGCCTGCGATACGCTCGCCCGCGCTGCTACGGGGAGGCGGGTTGTGGCTCTGCGGCGCGTCTGGCTGTCTCTGGCGGGGCGGGCAGTAGCGTCAGCGCGTGGCTGCTTTGCCCTCCATCGGGACTGCGGACGGGCAGGGCGCTTTGTGGCGGGCGGCGCATGCGGCGGACCGGGCCGAGGGCGAGCCGCACGGACCAGCCGACCGTGTGGGCGATGTTCCACCAGAGCCCGACCGCGCCCCATATCGCGGCGCCGACATCCATCACGAGCTTCCGCCCGGGGCGGGCAAGGACGCGGAAGATCCGCAGCGGATTGTAGAACAGGGCGTAGGCGGCCAGCAGATTCCACTGGCGTCGCCAGGCATCCTCGCGTTTCGTGGCGATTACGTAGTTCCCGTCGTACATCCGCGGGGTGACGGGCCGCCCCGCGGCCGACGAGATCACGACGCCGGACCGGTAGGTTGGCTCGAAGAGTTTCGACCCGGCCGAGGGGGTCATCATCAGCACCTGGACGGTCGCGGCGCCGGCCTTGTCGAGGAGGCGCACCTGGTTGAGCAGCCCCGAGGCGTCGGAAGTGGTGTAGAGCTGCTGCTCGTCGTGGTGCATCAGCATCGGGTTGGGGGCGATTCCGTAGCTCCGCAGCAGGGCGAACGCCTTCGTCGTTTTATCGGCGTCCTGCCCCTTGCGTATGAGCTTGCCCGAGAGGTCCTCCACGCCCAGCCACAGGGCGCGGAAGCCGGCCAGGCGAACCAGCGGAAGGTGGGGGGCCATTTTCAGCGTATCGTGTACCGTCACCTCCGTCGCCAGGCGTGCGCGCTTGCGCAGGGGCTTACCGGCGACCTGCTCGCCGGCGAGCGTCTCGCAGATTTTCAGCGTCCGCTCGTGGTCGTTGAAGAAGTTGTCGTCCGCGCCGAAGTACACCCGGATGCCGTAGGTCTCGTAAAGCCCGCGGATCTCCCGTGCGATCCGCTCGCCGGACTTGGTCCGGTACACCCGCTGGTTGTAGGCGGGGATCGGACAGTACGGGCAGGCGAACTTGCAGCCCAGCGTCATCACCAGCGAGCCGAGCGGGCTGAGCTTCCGCACGCGGTCGGCGGGCAGGGGCCTCTCGGCCAGCTCTGCCGAGCGCCCGGGCGGTTCGAGCACGCCGTATCCCGGCGTCGGGTCCGCCTGCTCGTCGAGGTTCTTGCAGAGGCGCTGGATTCCGGTGTCGACGAGTTCGGCCGCCGGCGCGTCGTTGTCGTCGCCGAGGGGGTAGACCAGCCCCGGGACGGCTTGCAGGGCACCCTCGTCGCGCGCCCGGCGGAAGGTTCGTCGAAGCGGCTCATCGCCGTTTCGTCCGCTCAGCAGCACCTCCAGGAGGTTCAACAGCACGTAGGTCTCGCCGGTGACGACGGCGTCCGGCCCGAAGGTGTCGTGCGGGTCCGTCCCGTAGGCCAGCCACGGCTCGTAGATGCCCAGCGAACCGCCGACTACGGTCAGGGGGCGGCGCTGGCGGGGAATACGCCGGACGGAGCGCAGCATTCGGACACAGTCGGCGGTGTGCAAGCTCATGCTGGAGATCAGGAACAGGTCGGGCATTTGCCCCTCGAGACGCATCCTGGCCGGGTCAAAGCGCTTGTTCCATTGCCGCAGAACAACGCGGGTGCGGTCGAAGCCGCTGTCCAGCAGCGCCGCGGCCACCGAGCGTACGCCGCCAGGGACCATGTGCGTATCGGCCAGGAGAAACGGCAGCATGCGTGTCCGGTGGTCGAACGCACAGGCGATGACGCTCCGCAGGGGGTGCTCGGAACTGACCGAGCGGAGGCGGCGGCGGATGTCGCTCAGCTCGCCGGCTGGCAGCAGCCGGTCGTGTTTTGCTCGACAGGGTAGTTCCATGATCTCCGCGTTCCGCGCCGACGGGATGAGGCGGTCCGGCCGCGCCGTCCACGGATGCATCCGCGCCGATGTCGTGCCCCGCGGAAGCTTGTGGGCGAGGCACGCGGCTGTCCTGCATGGCGCGTGTTTCCGCGGTCGGCGTATCCGGCAACGATAGTCCGGGCGAACGTTGGCGACGGCTGCCGCGGCCGGAACACTGCATGATACGCACGCACGCGCGGGGCTTCAAGCCCAGCCGGAGGCGGAGTCATTTGCGATGTGGCCTTTATCCGTAGCGCGGGCGGTGCTGCCCGCGCTACGAACATCGCAAATGGCTGGAGGCGGCGACCCGTCGGCGGGGTTGGCATCGCCGTGTGCCAGGCGGTATGCTCTGAGGCGACAGGCATCGAATCACGGGAGAACGAAAATGACAGCTTGGTGGACGGCTGCATGCGTGCTGGTGCTGGCGGCGTCGGGTGCGGACGAGGGCGCGTCGGCCGATGATACCCTGACTATCGTGTTCAACAACGGCGACCGGGCACGCGCCCACGTCCGCCAGATCAGCGGCGGGCGCGTGCGATTCGCGCTGGCCGTGGCGCCGGACCAGCCGCTCAACGCCCCGCTGGAGCGCGTGGAGCGATTGACCACGGAGCGGTCCATCCAGAGCGGCAGCAAGCACGCGCGCCTCTCGTTGCGGACGGGCACGGAGCTGCTGGGAGCGCTTACGGGCTTCGAGGATGGGGCGCTGGTGTTCGACTCCGTGGCGCTGGGCGAGGTCAAGGTCCCCATGAAGCTGCTCAGCAGCTACGAGACTGCTGACGCCAAGCCGCTGCCGCCCGACACGGATTTCTCCAAGCACATCGTTCAGACGGATTCGGGCGACGTCCTGGTGGGCGAGCCGCATCCGGCGGGCTCGGGGTCGCTGGGGGTCCGCGGCGAAGGGGCGACGCTGACGGTCGCCTCGGAGCACATCGCCGCGGTG
>JBMCUM010000170.1:0-4679 GCA_048622595.1 Planctomycetota bacterium
ACGCCCAGCCAGATGCCCGGAATCGCCGTCAGGCGGATGCGGACCGGCTCGCCCGGTGCCAGGCCGTACTGGAACCGCACCCGCAGGATCACGCGGTTGCGGTTCAACCGACGCTCGGAGACGCTGGGGTTGACCTTGCTGCGGAAGGTCACGTCGCCCGGGTCGACCTCGCTGCGGACGAACGTCCACGTGTGCATCGCCCTCAGCTTATGGCAGCGCAGCTCCATCTGCATGCCGGGATAGACGTACTGCTGCGGGCGCCACAGGAGCTCCCAGGTGAACTGGCGGACCATGGAACAGTGGGCGCGCGGATCAACGGCGACTTCGAGACTCACGGGGCAAACCTTTCGCAATCAGCGCCGCGGCGCGTCGCTGCGGCGCCCGCGTCGCTGGCGGGGGTGTCGCGCGAGACATTCTCGCAGTCCGGCGAGCCGCAAGCAATCGTACTCATCTGCTGAGCCATTTGCGATGTTCGTAGCGCGAGCCCCTGCGGCTCTTCGACAATCCTGCCCTCGCCACGCGCGGGCGGTGCTGCCCGCGCTATGGATAAAGGTCACATCGCAAATGGCGCTCTGCTGCACGGGGCGCAGGGTGCATCCCAGTTTCGTAGCCAGACCGCATGCAGCGCTTCTGCTGTTCGCCCCGAAGCCGGAGCGTAGCGCAGGCCCGTATGCGGGGGCGACGGATCCTAGCCACGGGCGAGCAGCCCGTGGAGACCGCCGCCGCCCGACCGAACCCCAGCGGGGCGAGTACGCGACGCAACATTCAATCGGCCCTGCCGGGCCTCACATGCCGGGGGGCTTTCATCCCACGGCCTGCCGGCCGTGGCTACGGTCATACGGCCGTGGCGGGCCTACCCGTACCCCTACCGACGCAAACGGGATGCTGCACGGAGCGAGCGGTTATTCCTCTGCTGGCATGAACCACTGCCCCCACGTCGGCGCCAGGTAGGTCGGGACGCCCTCCAGCTCGATGTCCGCGTCGACGCGGACGTGCCTGGCGGACTCTGGCGTGGCGGAAACGAACCGCGTCGGGCTTCCCACGGCGGTCATCAGCATCCACGTCCTGCCGGACAGCCGCTCTGGGACGTCGATGACCATCTCGGCCGGGCGCTGCTTCCGCACCAGGGCGACGTCCACCCGCCGGTCGGGCGCGTGGACGTCCAGGCGCAGCGCGTCGTCGGCACGCTCCACGCGGGCACGGACCGTGAACCGTTCCGTGCCCTTCGGGACGCGGAAGTACCACAGGCGGCGGATGCCGATCTGCATGCGGAACACGCCGTCGGCGCCGGCGACAACCATCGGCACGGCCGGGGCGGACCAGCCGTACCACGTCGGCGCGTCCACCCGCACGCGGTAGACGCCCGCCCCGGCCGCCGGAATCTGCGCGGCGTAATCCGCCCCGTGGCTGAAGGTCTTCTCCACCTGCGCCATCCGCTCGCCCGACGGGCCGTGGATCGTGTACTGCACGGGCATCTTCCCGCTGACGTAGGTTCCCGCGCCGAAGCGGATGGGGCGGTTGTCCGGGTTGCGCAGGTACACGTCGGCCGGTCCGCGGAACCCGGCATAGTCCTCGTCGCCGAGATACGGCGTCGGCGCCCAGTAGTACCGGTCCGTGTCCGGTCCGGCGACGTCGAAGGGGTCCTCGATCCTGCCCTTGGGCAGGCGGATGGCGGACTCGTCGTAGACCACCGGGCTCGGCGCCTCGCCGGTGTCCGGGTCGAACCACTGCTCGGGGCTGCTCGCCAGGTACGCCGGAACCCCCTTGAGCACGAACCGCAGGTCGCTGAAGTTGTGCGAGTCGCCGCCGGTCATCCAGACGGACCAGAACCGCCCGGCCGCCCCGGCATCGACCTCCACCTCGCGAGAGTAGACGATCGCCTTGTCCTTGAGGCGCTTGCGCTTGAGCGGCAGCCCGCCGTACAGCGCCGCCATCCGCTGGCCGCGCGGGCTGACGACCGTCAGCCCGAAATCTTCGCGGTGGGTCTGCCATCCGCCCACCAGCGCCTGGACCTCGAACCGTCGCGTCCCGCGCGGGACGAAGAACCACCACCGCCGCGGCGCCATCATGTGCAGCATCAGCGGGCGGAAGCCCGCGGCGCCCTCCAGCACGGGTCCGATGTCGTCGCACCGGACCACCGCACGGTCCAGCGAGGTGGTGACCCAGTACAGCGAGTACCCGCTGACCCGCGGGCGGACCCGATAGACGCCCTTGGCCCCGGCGGGAATGCGAAGCGTCAGCTCGCCCTCGTCAGCCGGCATCTTGCCGTCGGCGACGGCCTTGCCGTCCGGGTCGAGCACCTGCAGCGACGCCCGTCCGTTGAACCGCGACACCCCGGGCCAGATGTAGCGATGCAACGTCACCTCGAACGCACGCCCGTCGGGGTTGTTCAGGTGAATCGGGGGGACGAACTGGGACAGAAAATGCCCCGCGTCGCCGACCCACGCCTCGCCGCGGGCCTCGCGCGGCGCCGCGCCGGCAGCCAGCACCGTGGCCGCCAGCACAGCACCCGCGTATCCCCGTAAGCGCCCGCCCCGCGACACGGATGCACAGCGTGAGACCGTCATGAGCGTCTGCTTTCCGAACCGAAGACCGCGGTTCCGCCCCGCGACCGTCGCGGACCGTTCCGCCGGTACCGTAGAACACCGCCCGCGGCGCGAAGCTTCGCGCGTTTGGCCGCGGGAAGCGATTGCAGCCGGCGGGGCCGGGGGTCGTTAGCCGGCGGCTTGAGCCGCCGGAAGGCGCGGGCGAACGGTTGAACGGACGATTGTGGCGGCCCGCGTCGCGGGATATGCTGGACCCACGTCCCGGGTCGGGGCGTCCTGCCGACCGGCCCCGTGGACAGCGAGCAAGGCCGGGGCGCGCATGGGCAGTGCCCGCGGTCGGGCGATTGCGGCGGGATCTTTTCTAACCGCAGGAGTATTGCCGATGTCCATTCGCACGAGTCGGTCGGGTTCGGGGGCGAGCATCGCGGCGCTGCTGGCGGTCATCGTCGGCGGGTGCGGCGTGGCGGGCCCGGAAGGACCGTCACCGGAGAATTCCTCGACGGAGCCGGCGGGCGGGACACCCCAGGGCGACGGCCCGCGCCGCCCGGGCCCGTACGGGCGGATCGGGGACGCGGGGCATTTCTTCAGCGGCCCGTCGACGGGGATGCTGGTGTACCTGCTGAACCCGGACGGGGAGGATTTCACCATCACGCTGCACCGGTACAACTGGCCGTTCGAGGGAAGCTGGAACCGGCGTGACGTTCGGCTGATCGTCACGGGCCCGGACGGGCAGACCGCGCTGGACGAGACCGTGTACACCGACGAGGAGGGCGCCACGGTGCGCGTGCCCGGGCGCGGACCGGGCAGCTACGAGGTCGACGTCCGCGAGCGGTTCGGGCTGAACTACTGGTGGCTGGAGACGTCGCTGCGGCGGGCCGTCGCCTGGACGGGACCGGGCACGGGGGTCGCCTACCGCGACCAGCCGTGGTTGTACCCCTGCCCGATGGTCCCTCGGACGTGGTACTTCTACGTTCCCGAGGGGACGCGGACGTTCACGCTCAAGGCGCAGAGCTGCGTGGCGCGGTCGCAGCGCGAGGACCACGGACTGATCATCCGCTCGCCGCGCGGTCAGCCGATGGCGGCGCTGTGGGATCAGCCCAACCCCACGGTCATCGACGGGGAGATCGTCTCCGGTCGCAAGCCGCCGCGCCTCCAGCAGGCCCACATCGTGGTTGAGCCCGGGAGCGACGGGCGGTTCTGGTCGCTGGAGGTGCGGATGGGCGGGGGGCACACGTACTCCAGCATCAACCTCGCCCTGGAGGGCGTCCCGCCGTACCTGGCACACTCGCCGGAGACGTGGTTCAACCCGAAGACGGGCCGTGCCGCACCGAAGCGCCTGTACGACGAGGACCCGTTCGTCCGCTCGGACGTGCCGCCGGACGACAAGCGCGACAGGCCGTACCTCCGCTACTGGATGCCCTGTCCGGCCGTCGGGGACCCGGACGGCAACGAGATCCGCACGCCGGCGCGCCTGGCGTTGTGGAATCCCGAGGGGCGTGAGCTGAAGTGGGTGCTGCGGACGTACATCGTCCGCCGCCACGAGGCGATCAAGCGCGGCGAAGCCGATCCCGAGAAGGCGACGGTGCGCCTGACCGACGCGGCCGGTACGGTCGTACTGACCGACGAGGCGCCGATGCACCCGGCGAAGCACTACACCCGGACGCTGCAGTTCGAGGGCGTGCGGTTCATCGACGTCGACAACGTCGAGCGGTTCTGGACGTACACGTATCCCGCCACGCCCATCGTGCTGGTCGGCAACGAGATCGGCGGCGGCTGGCGGCGCTTCGTCATGGAGGCGGGTTCGCTGCGGCAGTGGTATTTCAAGGTTCCGGCCGGGTGCAGGTCGTTCGAGGTGCGGGCGGCAGCGAAGTTCGAGCGCGACGTGCTCTCGCTGGAGATCAATGCGCCCGACCGGCGGATGGCGGTGATCTACGGGCGCAAGGGCGTCCGGCGGGTCGAGGTCCCGCCGGGCACGGACGGGCAGATCTGGCACATCCGGGCGGACGTGGGCGACGCGACGCGGTACCTGCCGCCCGAAGGCCGGGCGCGGTTCCTGACGATTCCGTTCGACCTGGACCTCCGCGGGGTACCGGGCTACCTGGCGCCGACGTGGGAGCAGTGGTTCGACCCGTC
>JBMCUM010000171.1:0-4675 GCA_048622595.1 Planctomycetota bacterium
GTCCGCGACCGCGACACGCTGGACCAGCAGCGGATCGCCGCCGACGCCGTGGTGGACTACGTCCGCGAGCGGATCGCGTGAGGCAGCAATAGCGTGGTTGCTTCGCAAACCACGGTACCCCTCCATTCAGGTGTCACGACTGCCTTTGTCCGGTGCGAACAATTTGGTAGCGTGGACGTACCCCATACGAGGGGGCGGGAGCCGAAACAACCATGCTGCAATCGCTGTGGAACAACACGAAGACGACGCTGCTGCTCGGCGGGCTGATGGGCCTGTGCCTGGGGGTGGGGTATCTCATCGGCGGACAGCAGGCGCTGATCCCCGCCCTGGGCATCGGGGCGGTGCTGAACCTCGGCGCGTTCTTCTGGTCCGACAAGATCGCCCTGGCCACGATGCGCGCCCGCCAGATTAACCGCGAGGACGACCCGCAACTTTACGACACGGTCGCCGACCTCGCCAAACGGGCCAACCTGCCGATGCCCCGCGTGTGCATCTGTCCGGCGCGGGCGCCGAACGCCTTCGCCACGGGCCGCGGACCGAAGCACTCGGCCGTCTGCGTCACGGCGGGACTGCGAGAAATTCTCAACCGCGACGAGTTGGCCGGCGTCATCGCCCACGAGCTGTCCCACGTCCGCCATCGCGACGTGCTGATCAGCACGATCGCGGCTGTGGTGGCCGCGGCGATCACCATGCTGACGTACTTCGGGCTGTTCTTCGGCGGGGGGGACGACGACGAGGGCAACCCGCTGATCGCCCTGGCGATGATGATCGTCGCGCCGATGGCGGCGGGGTTGATCCGCATGGCCATCAGCCGGTCCCGGGAGTTCGAGGCGGACCGCGCCGGGGCGGAAATCGCGGGCAGCCCGCGGGGTCTGGCCAGCGCGCTTCGCAAGCTGCACGACGGCAGCAGGCGGGTGCCGCTACCGGCCCCGGACGCCCAGAGCGGGCTGTTCATCGTCCAGCCGCTCAGCGCCAAGGCCCGCGGACGACGGAGCATGAGCAAGCTGTTCATGACCCACCCCCCGGTCGAGGAGCGGATCGCCCGCCTCCGCGTCCTGGAGCGGTAAGAACCGCAGGATCGGCAACTGGGCAACCCACCAGCGCCATCGCATGCAATGCGGGGGAAAAACGAGTTCCTCACCCTGCCCCCGGGTTGCCCAAGCGCGCAACACGCATCTACGCGCCCGCCCGTCGCCACGCGGCACACGGCGCCGCGTCCCGCCCATACGGCCTGCACGGGTGCAGCGGGGTTGCAAGGGGGGCGTGATAGGCCCGGAGGGCCCCAGGGTCGTAGCCACGGCCGTCAGACCGTGGGATGAAGGCCCCCCCGGCATGTGAGGCCCGCCAGGGCCGATTGAATGTTGCGGCGCTCACTCGCCACGCTGGGGCTCAGTCGGGTGGCGGCGACTGTCTCGACGGGCTACGCGCCCGTGACTATGATCAGTCGCCCCTCCATACGGACCTGCGGCCATACGGCCGCCCGTCTGGGCGCTACGCTCCGGCTCCGGGGCGAACAGCAGAAGCGCTGCATGCGGTCTGGCTACGAAACTGGGATGCACGCGAGTTGCCCACCTTACGGCTACGCCTCCGGCGGGGCGTCGGGTGGTTGGGGGCGGTCGGCGCTGAGGGCGAGGACGGCCAAGACCGTCACGGCCGCCAGGCAGGCCGCCAGGGCGGGGACGTATCCGCCGGTCCAGGTCTTGGAGATGCTGAAGACCGCCGGGCCCGTCGCGCTGAACAGCACGATCCAGCTCATGTTGTACCCGCTGATGGCCCCGAGGTGCGTCCGCCCGAAGAATCGCGGCCAGGTCATCGCCAGCAGCAGCCCGAAGACGCCGCCGGACAGTCCCCTTCCGGCGATGAGCACGTAGATCGCCGCGTCGGAGCCCAGCGCCATCGCCCCGACCATGGATACGGCCATGCCCGCGAGCATGAACAGCAGGATCCACTTCAGGCGGACGTGGTCGCTGATCCATCCGCCGAGGAAGCCGGTCACGACGGTCAGCAAGGCCGAAGGGATGAACGTCGAGAACGCCACCGTCTTGTCGTACCCGCGCTGGGCGAAGACGTCCTCGACGTGGAACGCCATGGCCGTCAGGTACAGTGCCTGCATTGCAAGGGCGAGGTTGAACACCCAGAAGGCGTACGTCCGTCGCGCCTCGGGAAGGTCGAAGTCTCGCGCGGGGTGATGCCGCGGATCGCGCGGGCGGGCGGGCGCCCCGCCGTCGGGCAGCAGCCCGCAGCTTTCGGGGTTGTCGCGAAAGAACACGACGATGAACGCCGTCAGCCCGACGCCGATGACGACGGCCGTCACCTGCCACGCGCCGCTCCAGCCCAACCGGCCGATCAGCACAGCGAACAGCAGCGGGCTGACCGAGAAGACCGGGGGAACGAAGGCGTTCATCACTCCATTGGCCAGACCGCGACGACGATCGAACCACTTCATGACCATGTTGCGACTGGCGAGGGTCAGCACGCCCTGCCCGACGAACCGCAGCAGAAAGAACCCGACGGTGGCGACGGCGAAGGCGACGGCCGCCGAGCCCGGTCGACCCAGCAGCCCGCCGATGCCCGCGGCGACGTCGTCCATGCGGCTCAGCCCGCCCAGCACGGCGCCGAGCGCCGCCGACGCCAACCCCGCCGTGACGCGCGCGCCGAAGCGGTCGTAGAATCGTCCCGCCCAGGTCAGCAGGAAGCTGCTGGCGATGGTTCCGAACATGTAGGCGAAGCTGATGGCGTTGCGCCCCAGGCCCATCGCCTCCATCAGGGGCTCGTTGAACGCCGAGACGCCGATGGTCTGACCGGGCACGGACAACACGGCGCCGAGCGTTCCGGCCGCGAGGACGAACCACCCGTAGAAGAAGCCCCAGCGAGCGGGCGCGAACGGCATGTCGTGCGTGCTGCGGGGCATGGGGTCGTGCAGCGGCGCCGCGTGGCGCCCGGCGTCAGGCGTGGTCCTTCAGGTCGCGGCGCCACCGGACGAACGCCTCGATGCCGTGGTACTCCGGCAGGCCCAGCGCGTCGTACGTCGCGGCCGTGTTGCGGTTGCGCTCCTCGGCGCGTTGCCAGAACTCGCGACTGTCGTAGGGACCCGGGAACATGGCGCGGTCCTTCTGGCTTTCGTGGCGGAAGATGGCGTGGCGCTTGTGGTGCAGCTCGTCGGGGCTGACGGGCACGGCCATGTCGATCTCGTGCGGCTCCCATTCCTGCCAGGCGCCCCGATACAGCCACAACCGCGGCGCCTCCAGCTCGCCGGCGCAGGCGTCCAGCGCCTCGCGGACCGCCTGGAGGCACATCCGGTGCGTCCCGTGGGGATCGGACAGGTCGCCGGCGGCGAAGACCATCTCCGGACGGACGCGGCGGAGCAGGTCGGCGACGATGTCGACGTCGGCCTGTTCGATGGGGCGCTTCTGGACCACGCCCGTGCGGTAGAAGGGCATGTCCAGGAAGTGGCAGTTCTCCCGCGAAACGCCGCAGAAGCTCGCAGCCGCGATCGCCTCGGTCCTGCGGATAAGGGTCTTGACCGCCTGGACCTCGCGGGAATCCATCGCGGCGGGCGGCTTGTGACGCAGGAACTGCTCGATGTGCTCATCGATCAGGTGTGTCTGATCGGCCGCCAGACCGAAGATCCTGTCGAACTCCCGGACGAAATCCGCGAACCGCATCACGTCGTGGTCGAACACCGCGAGGTTTCCGCTGGTCTGGTAGGCACAGTGGACCTCGTGCCCCTGGGCGCAAAGTTTCTGGAGCGTGGCGCCCATGCAGATGACGTCGTCGTCGGGATGGGGGCTGAAGACCACCACGCGCCTCGGGGGGGTCTTGCCCCCCGGCCAGCCGGTGATCGTGTTCATCAGCCCCTTGAACACCTCCAGGTTGGCGTTGTAGGCGCCGCCGCGCTCCATCAGGAGCTGGTGCAGCCCGTTCTCGTCGTAGTCCTCGTCGCGCAGCGACAGGATCGCCTTGCCCGCCTTGCCCGACAGCCACGCCACCGCCTTGCGCGTCATGCGCGTGTCCCACGTGCACCGCTGGACCTTCCACGGCGTGGCGAAGCGCGTCAGCGCGGCGGCGGCGGCGGTATCGGCGTAGATCGTCGCGTCGGGATGCTCCTGGAGGAAGCTGGCGGCGACCTGCCCGCTGACGGGCTCTTCCACCGTGCGGCGCAGGACGGGCGCCTTGTGCTCGCCGAAGGCCAGCAGCGCGATCGCCCGCGCCTCCAGGATGGTCCCCACGCCCATGGAGATGGCCCAGTCGGGGACGTTCTCTTCGCCGAAGAAGTCGCTGGCCGCGTCGAGGCGCGTGACCCGGTCCAGGCGGACGCGGCGGGTGCGGGAGTCGCGCGGCGAGCCGGGCTCGTTGAACCCGATGTGCCCGGTCCGCCCGATCCCCAGAAGCTGGAAGTCGATGCCCCCGGCGTCGCGGATCTTCCGCTCGTAGTCTCGGCAGTAGTCGGCCAGTTGCGCCTCGGGCACCGTCCCGTCGGGGATATGCACGTTCTCGTCCGGGATGTTGACGTGATCGTGGAAGTTTTCCCGCATGCACCGGACGTAGCTCTGCAGCGCGTCCGGCTGCATGGGCCAATACTCGTCCAGGTTGAACGTCACCACGTGGGCGAAGTCCAGCCCGTCCCGGCGGTGCATGCGGATCAACTCGCGATACACGTTGACCGGGGTATGAC
>JBMCUM010000172.1:0-4653 GCA_048622595.1 Planctomycetota bacterium
TGGACCTTCGCCTTCGTCGCCGCCTGCCTGGTGCTGTTCGGCATCCAGCGGTCGCTCGGCGAGACCGGGTTCTACCCGTGGATGAAGGAGTTCGTCCCCGACGCCGTCCGCGGACGTGCGCAAGGGACGGCGACGGTTCTGGGCTCCCTGGCGGCCGGGGCGGGCATGGGACTGGTCAGCTGGCTGGTGGGCAATCGCGACGCGCTGCACCTGGGGCGCTTCGGGCCGTTCCAGCTCGCCTACCTCGTGTTCGCCGGCGCGGGGCTGCTCGGCGTACTGGGCACGTCGCGGCTTCCCGGCGGACACGCCCCGCAACGCGCCAGGCCCTCCGCCGGAGGCAGCGGTTTCGCGCGCCGCCTGACCGCGTCCCTGCGGGACCGGCGGTTCGCCGCCTTCCTGCTCGCCACGGGCATCCTGCAGGGAAGCATGGTCCTGTTCGCCGGGCTGATGCCCCTGTACATGAACGACATCGTCGGACTGGCCGAACGCCACGTCGTGCTGCTGAGCATCGCGCAGATGGGCGGCGCGGTCACGGCCGGGTTCGTCTGCGGCCGGGCCGCGGACCGCTACGGCAGCCGCCGCATGCTGTTTCTGCTGCTGGGCGCGATGGCCATGATGCCGGCGCTGTGGGCCGCGCTGCCCCTGCTCGGCGTCGCGCGGACCGTCGCGGCCTACGCGGCGTACCTGCTGTTCGGAACCAGCCTGGTGGGGGCGAACATCGCCGCGATTCGCATGATGTATAACTCCGTCGTCCCGGACGCGAAGAAAACCGAGTACCTCGCCGTCCGCTACGCGCTGGTCGGGCTCGTCGCCGGAACCATGCCCCTGCTGGCCGGGCACAGCGTCGAGGCGTTCGCGCCGTTGACCGGGAAGAAGCTGCTGGGCCTGCCGCTCAATCCCTACCTGCCCCTCTTCGCGTGCTGCGCGGTCGCCTGGGTCGGCTGCGCGATGATCTTCGCCCGCATCCACGACAACCCCCGACACGCCGCCCGGCCGTCCGATCAGACGATCTGACGAAAGGACACGACATGGAACCGCTGGACATCGCATCCCGCCGCGAGCTGTTCGTGGACGATTTTCTCATCGACCGCTTCGAAGGCGGCGCCTCGCTGAGGATGAACCCGCCGCAGCGGGGGGAAGTGGTCCTCGAGGCCCGGCCCCCGCTGGAGAACGCCTGCAGCGGCTTTTACAGCGTACTGGTCGAAAGCCGGGGGCGATACCTGCTGTACTATCGCGGCAACTACCCCCTGGGCGGTGACGGCGATGCGTCGACGGAGCAGACGGCCAACGTCGCGGTCAGCGAGGACGGGATCCACTTCCAGCGTCCCGAGCTGGGCCTGTTCGATCTCGGTGACGGCGGGAAGAACAACGTCGTCTGGAAGGGCAATCAGGCCCACAATCTCGTGCCCTTCCGCGACGAGAACCCCGACTGCGACGCGGACAGGCGATTCAAGGCGGTCGGCGGCGTGGGCAGGAACAATCTGTACGCCCTGTATTCCGCGGACGGATTCAACTGGCGGCTGGCGCAGGAAGGACCCCTGGCGGTCACGGGCATGTTCGACAGCGCCAACGTCGCATTGTGGGATCCGGCGATCGAGAAGTACCGACTGTTCAGCCGGGTCAGGATGCCCGGCCGAGGCCGCTCCATCCAGAGCTGCGTGTCGGACGACTTCATCCACTGGACCGAGCCGTTGCCCCACCGCTACGAGCCCGACGCCCCCGTCGAGCAGTTCTACACCAACGCCACGGCCGCTTGCCCCGGCGCCGAGCACATCCTGCTGTCGTTTCCCATGCGGTACGTCGCCGAGCGGACGACCCCGGTCGAGGACATCTCCGCCATGGACTACCCCGGCTCGGACAAGCCCGGGATGACCGGCATGACGGACGCCGTGATGATGTCAAGCCGCGACGGCGTCCACTGGCGGCGTCCGTTCGTCGAGGCATGGGTCCGCCCGGGTCTCGACGAGCGCAACTGGACGCATCGCAATACCACCCCGGCGATCGGCATCCTGCCGCTGAGCGAGGACGAGTGGTCCATGTACCTCGGCGAACACTACGGCTGGCGCGATAATCGGCTTCGTCGGCTCAGCATCAGGCCGTGGGGGTTCGCGAGTATCCACGCCGGCTTGGGCGGCGGTACCGTGCTGACGAAGCCGATCACGTTCACCGGCCGGGAGCTGCGCCTGAACTTCTCGACCTCGGCGGTCGGCTCGGTGCGCGTGGAGATCCAGGACGAGGCGGGCTGGAGCGTGCCCGGCTTCGGCCTCGGCGAGATGACGCCGGTCTACGGCGACCGCCTCGATCACCCCGTCGCCTGGGCGGCCGGAGGCGACGTTTCCGGCCTCGCAGGGCGGACCGTCCGCCTCCGTTTCGAGCTGAAGGACGCCGACGTGTTCGCGATGCGCTTCGCCGAGGGGTCCGGCGACTGAGAATGTGTATTAAAACGTATCGCGGGCAGCACCGCCCGTATGGGTCTCGCCCGCGTGTGGCGAGGGCATCGCGGACGGGCCGCGTGGCTTGCCCTCGCCGGGGAACCATTCGCGGCCAAGCCATACGGCCCGGCCGGGATGGCCGCGCTACGAACATCGCAAATGGCTCGACGGACAGGACGCCATTGCCATCCCATCGGCGCGCGGAAACAATGGGTTCCGTGCCGTTCCCCCAGCGGCGCCACCGTCGGGCCGCGTGCTCCAGCCACCGAAAGCAGACCCCATGGAACCGAAGCTCGCAAACGGACGACTGTCGAGAATGACGTTGGTTTTGGCTTGCGCCGCGGCCGTCGACTTTATCGCCGGGGCGTGGGATGCGGCGGAATACACCCTCTTCGACCGTCCCGGGTAGGGTCCGGGCAGGGCGCGAAGCGCGGGAACCCGTCCGCGGAAAGCCGGGAGCGAACCCTCACGGACCATCGAACCGCCGAGCCGACCGTCATGCGGGCGATATCCACTGGCGGATAGCCCGGTGCCGGAGTCGGGAGCAGATCATGAGACCCCTGTCAGACGCTGACGACATTCGCGCTCGGTCCAGCGCCGGGCCGCGAGGGACAAACCCCCGCTCGTGCGTTCGGCTCGTCGCGGGGCTTGTGTGGATCGCCGCGACGGGCGCAGACGCCCCCGGCGGGCAGGCCGCGTCCGTGCTGTCCCTGTATCAGGCGCCCGAGATCGAGGCCGCCGCGAGCATCGACGGACGCTTCGAGGATGCCTGCTGGAAGGCGCTGCCCGCCGGCGGGGCGCCGTATGACTTCGCCGCCTCGACGCCCCAGCCGGCCTCGATACGGACCGCGGTCAAGCTCGGGCATGACGCGACGGGGATCTACCTGGCGATCCACAATCGCGAGGACCAGCCGGAGAAGATCTCCGCCGCCCGAGACCGCGACGCGGGCGGGTTGTGGCGCGACGATTCGGTCGAGCTGTACTTCTGTGCCGGGCCGGGCAGCCCGACGGAATACCGCAGGGTGTCGATCAACGCGGCCGGTCGACACCACAGCGAACTCCGCGCGAAGGACCGCCCCCAGCGCGGCGGCGCCAGCCACTGGGGCGTCGTCCCGGCAGAGCCCGGCGCGGCCGGCGGCGATGCGGCCGCGGGGAAGGTCCAGGTCGCCGTGTCGCGCGACGAGAGGGGCTGGCATGCGGAGGTCCACATTCCGTGGGAACGGCTCGGCGCCGTCCCCGAAGCGGGCGACGTGTGGCGGTTCGCGCTGGTTCGGTATTCCTACACGAAGGGCAAGCGTTTCGCGGCGTCGGCGTTCGGCGCGCGGTTCAACAACCCCGACGCCTTCGGATATCTTTACTTCGGCGAGATCGCGCCGGAAGACGGCGAAGCCCTCGACACGCTGAGCGAGGCGGTCCGGCCGCCCTGGATCCTGTCGCTCGGCGAGCGGTGCATCCGCGCCGAGGCGGACGCCTGGGAGGTCATCGACTGCGGCGACATGCTGCGAACCCGCAAGCGCGAGCTGGCCGACGCGCTGAAGCGGGCGCGGGCCGACCTTCCGCCCCCCCGCCGAACGCTGCGCCAGGCCGCCGACCGCCTGGCAAAGCGCCTCGCCGCAATCCCGACCGACCGCTGCGGACCGGCCGTGCTGGACCGCCGTCTGGCCGCGCTGCACGCGATCGAGGACAAGCTGGCGGACCTGGACCCCGCCGTCGAGGTCGCCGGCCCGACCGAGGACGCCGACAAGGGCGTGCAGGTCTTCCGCGTCAAGAGCCCCTACACGCGCGGGACGAACCCGGTGGAGGTCCTGCTGCCGTCGGACTTCTCGACGGACCGAACCTACCGCGTGCTGTACGTCCTGCCGGTCAACGCCGGCATCGGCGGGCGCTGGGGCGACTGCCTTCAGGTCATCCGCAAGGCCGGGCTGCACGACGCGCACGGGCTGATCTGCGTGACGATGGCGTTCGACACCACGCCGTGGTACGGCGCGCACGCGACCGACCCGGCGATCCGCCACGAGCAGTACATCCGGGACGTCGTAGTCCCGCTGATCGAGGATCGCTACCCCGCGCGGCGCGCGCCGGAGGCGCGGCTGCTGGTGGGGTTCAGCAAGTCCGGGTGGGGAAGCTTCACGCTGCTGCTGCGGAACCCGGACGTGTTCGGGTATGCCTGCTCGTGGGATGCGCCGCTGATCATGGACGGCGACGACTTCGGGCTGTGGGG
>JBMCUM010000173.1:0-4647 GCA_048622595.1 Planctomycetota bacterium
TTCCGCTCGATGCTCGCCGCGACCAGGCGGCCATACGGCCGCCCGTATGGGCGCGCCCACGCGGCGCGCCCCGGCGGCGTGAAGTCCTCTGCCCGGTGTCGTGCCGGGCGAATAGTGAACCCTAGGCAAACGGGCGCGACGGGTCAAGGGTTTCGCGCCAGCGGCGACGGGTCGGCGCGCGGCGGCGCGCGTCGTCCGGGGCGGGTCGCGCCGCGGCGCCTACTTCTGCATCTGCTTCCACAGCGCGTCCTCGACGGCCTTGAACTTCGCGAACGTTTCGGCCAGATGGGCGCGGATCTGCTTGACCTGGGCGTCGTCGGCGGCTGGTTCCTCCTGCAGTGTCTCGAGTTTCGCCAGCGCGCGGTCCAGCGACGCGGCGCCCTGGGCGAACGCGCCGGCAGCGGTCAGGATGTCGTACGTGACGACCTCCTCTCTGTCCGGCTTGCGCAGCAGGCGCCACGGGCTGCGGCGGATTTCGGCGGCGGTGGCCTTGAGCGACTCCGAGACCCGCGTCATGTTCTCGATCATGTGATCGATGTTGTGACGGTTCAGCACGACGATCTCGCGGGTGGCGCCGGAGACGTCCGACAGGTCGTTGGCGACCTTGAGGATCTTGTCGTTCGCCTGGCGCAGACGCGCGAAGATCGCCGGAAGGTCCTTCTCCATTTGCCCGGCCGTGCGCTGGGCATGCGAGAGAATCTTGGAGACCTTCGGGCGCGCGTCGGTCGTGATCGCCTTGATGTCCGCGGTGGCTTCGCGCACGTTGCCCGCCATCACGACCCCCTCGTCGGCGATCCCGTGGGCCTTGCGTATCAGCGACCCGGAGCTCTCGCGGTCGGTTTCGTGCTGTATCTGTTCGGCGATGCCTGCGACCTTGGGAACGATGGTCCGGTCGGTCCGGCGGGAGATGTTCTTGACGTGGCGCATGACCGAATCCGGGCTGTTCGGGTCAACCTCGGCGGCGACGCGGCTGGCGATGGTCTGCGCCTGGGCGGCGACGTCGTTGAGCTTGCCGATCAGCGCCTCCGGGTCGGTGAACTGCTCGTGGGCGGCGCCTGCCAGCGAGCCGACCGTCTGCAGCGTGTTCGTGAGCTGGTCGAATGCCGCCGTCATGCCGCCCGTGACGGGCACGGCGTGGGCGGCATCGGCGGGGGGACTGTCGGTCGAGCCGGGGTCCTTGATCACGAGCTGCGCCGTGCCCAGCATCGCCAGCGAGACCGTGGCGCGGGCGTCGCTGCGGATCCGCACGTCGTCGCGCTCGATCCGCGCGCGGTAGACGGTCCGTCCGGCGGAGGCGTCGTAACGAACCTCCGTGATCTTGCCGATGGGCGCGTCGCCGATCAGCACGGCGCTGCCCTCGTTCAGGCCCAAGCTGCCGGCCGACGGGTCGACGTAGAAATACGCCGTCTGCCGCGACGGGCGGAACATCTCCGCCGCGCCGATCCACAGCACCACGCCCAGCGTCACGCCGAGGGTGACGATCACGAACAGCCCGGCTGTCAGCTCGTTGGTGCGTTTCTTGGCCATCGTCATCTCCCTGCGGGCTTCAGGCGCCTTCGGCGGCCCGCATGATGTCCTGCTCATATCCGTCGGGCGTGCGTCGCTGCGACATGGGCCCATCGGCGTCGCCCCGGAGGAACTGACGGATCAGGTCGGTATCCGTCTCGCCGGTGGGCCCGCCGTCGCGAATGGCCGCGAAGTCCTCCCGCGGACCGATCTTCAGCATCCGTCCGGCGTCGAGCATCGCCATGCGATCGGCGATGCGGAACGCCGACTCCATCACGTGCGTGACCACGACGCTGGTGACGCCCAGCTTGCGCGTCAGCCCGGCGATCAGCGCGTCGATCTCGGCGGTGGTCACGGGGTCCAGACCGGCCGAAGGCTCGTCGTAAAAGAGGATCTCCGGGTCCAGCGCCAGCGCCCGCGCCAAACCCACGCGCTTGCGCATTCCGCCGGACAACTCGGCGGGCATCCGCCCGGCCGCCTCGCGCAGCCCGACCTGCTCCAGCTTGATCCGCACGATGATGTCGATCGTCTCGGCGTCCAGGTCCGTGTGCTCCTGAAGGGGCAAAGCGACGTTCTCGGCGACCGTCATGGAGGTGAACAGCGCCCCGCCCTGAAACAGCACGCCGAACTGACGGCGCATCGCGTTCAGCCCCTCTTCGTCGAGCTCGTCCAGTCGCCGTCCCCGCAGTTCGACCGTCCCTTCGTCGGGCTCCATCAGGCCGATCATGTGCTTCAGCAGCGTGGTTTTCCCGCATCCGGACCCGCCCATGACGACCATCGTCTCGCCCGTGCGGACCTCGAGGTCCACCCCGTGCAGGACGGTCGCCTCGCCGAAGCGTTTGACCAGCGACGAGACGCGCACCGCCGGGTTGTCCTGCTCTGCCGGTGTCACTGCCGGAATGTCCCTACAGACCGAAGGCATAAAAGATCATCGTGCAGACCAGGGCCGCCGCCCCGATCGCGACGATGGAGTAGACGACGGTCTGCGTCGTCGCCCGCCCCACGCCCTCGGCGCCGCCGCGGACGCCGAGCCCCTCGAAGCAGGCGATCAGACCGATCAGCAGCCCGAACACGCCGCCCTGGATCAGCCCGGTGAAGAAATCCATGTAGGTCAACTGGTCCCGCATGCGGTCCCAGTACCCGCGGTAGACCTCCGGACCCAGCGCCGCCCACGCCGTGACGTATCCCCCGAACGCCAGGATCAGGTCGGCCAGCACGGTCAGCAGCACCATCATCACCAGCGTCGCCACGACCCGCGGCAGCACGAGAAACCGCACCGGGTTCAGTGCCATCGCCTTCAGCGCTTCGACCTCCTCGGAGACCACCATCGTGCCCAGCTCGGCGGCGATGGACGCCCCGGCGAAGCCGCTGAGCACCACGGCCGTGATGATCGGGCCCAGCATGCGGAAGCCCGCGGCGCCGACGATGCGGGGGATCTGCCCCTCCTGACCCCACTGGGCCAGCGGCGCCGCCATCTGCATCGCGAGGATCGCCCCGATGAAGGACTGGACGACGAACACGACGCCGAGGCTGCGCACGCCGACGCGGACCATCTGCACCGACAGCGACCCGCGACGCAGACGCGCGGAGCGGTGCACCAGTCCCCGCCCGGCCCAGCGAAACGTCTCGCGCCCCAGCAGGCTCAGCCCCCCCGCCCAGCGCAGACCGGAGAGGGTCCTGGCCCCGAGGAACTCGATCGCGTTGCGACGTCGCGCCTCGGCCATGCTCAGCCGCCCTCCGTGTCCTGAGGCACTTCGTCGGCGATGTGGAAGATGCGGTCCAGGCGGGCAATCTCGAACACGCCGCGGATGCGGTCGTTCATCCCGGCAAGGACCAGCTCCACGCCTTCCTTTCGCGCGCGGGACAGAACCTTGACCAGGGACGCCATGCCCGACGAGTCAATGAACGCCACCGCGCGAAAGTCCACGACGAGCCGCTCGGGGCGCTCGCCGACCAGTCCGAGCAGGTCGTCCTGAAGCCCGGCGGTGCGCTCGACGGTGATGTCGCCTCCGGCGCGGGCGATGCACGTCGTGCCCTGCCACCGCACGTAGGTGATCGGCGAGGATGCTTCGTCGGGCGTCATCGTCATCCTTTGTCTGCTGTCGCGCCGGCCGGTTGCCTGGTGCCCGACGCGCGGTCCTCCAGCCAATCGCGCCAGCGCTTCACGGCGTCCTGGCGCCTGGCGGGAGGGTCGTAATAGCGGTATCCCAGCGTCCGTCCCGTCAGGCGCTCCAGCGCCAGGATCGCGTACATGCGCACGGAATCCTGTCCGTCGGTCAGACGGTCGACGAGATAGGGCAGCACGTCGCGCCGTCCGGACCCCGCGGCGCGGACCAGGGCCCGGGCGCGGACGCCCGGCTCGCCGTGCTGAAGCCGGCGGCTCAGCTCCGCCTCGTCCGCCCCGCCCAGGGACAGGACCGTCTCGCCGCAACCGCCGATCCCGCAGGCCCAGGCGGCGACCGCAAACCTGACGGCAACGCTGTTCACACTTGGCCTTTCACAAAACGTGCGGCCCGTCGACGCCGGCGATTATAGAGGTGCTGCGACGGGGGGCAAGTCCCGTGCGGCAAAAGGCCTACCGAGCCCCGTCCGCCCGCCGCGCGCCGCGCTAGCCGTGCAGGCGGACGGCCAGCGAGGCCAGAAGGCGCCCGAACTTCACGCATTCGCGCCGGGCACGCTCGTCAGGTTCGCCGATCGCGACGGGTCCGTAGTGGTCGCCGCCGGCGGCGCCCTGTACGACCATGCCGTGGATCAGCAGCGCTTTGAGGATATCCATGACCGTCGTCTCGTTGCCCCCGCCGACGTTGGCGCTGCTGGCGAACGCGCCGCCGACCTTGTCCCGGAGCTGCCCGTGGAAGGCGACCGATTCGTCGAGCAGGCGCTTCAGGTCGGCCGCCATCGTCCCGTAGTACGTCGGCGAGCCCAGGAGGATCGCGTCGTACTCCAGCAGCTCGCGCGCCTCGACGCCGCCGACGGCACGGACGTCCGTCTCGACGCCGTCAACCTCGCCGCAGCCGGTGGCGATCGCCTCGGCCATGTGCTCCGTGTGCTGCGTCCGCGTGTAGTAGCAGATGAGTATCTTGGCCATGGTGCGCTCCTTGTCCGGCCCGCCGGTCTCTGGGTCAGTATACGGTTTCTGCC
>JBMCUM010000174.1:0-4646 GCA_048622595.1 Planctomycetota bacterium
AGTGACGAGACGCTGAGACAGGCCGGGCGGGACCTGCTGGACCGCATTGCGGCGGTGATGGATCACGTCGCGTGGGGCGATCTGGTGGAACTGGCGCGGATGCTGGGTCCGGCGAGGCGGACGTTCTGCACCGGCGCGGGGCGAAGCGGGCTGGTGGCGCGGAGCTTCGGCATGCGGTTGATGCACGCGGGGCTTCCGGCGTTCATCCCGGGCGAGACGATCACCCCGGGCGCCGGGGCGGGCGACCTGCTCGTGGCGATCAGTTGCACGGGGCAGACGGGCTATACGGACTACATCGCCCGCCGCGCCCGGGAGCTGGGCGCGAAGGTCGCCGTCATCACCGCCGACGCCGACAGCCCGCTGGCGCACGACGCCGACAACCTGATCGTCATCCCCGCCACGGCCGAGAACATCGTCATCCGCGCCGCGGTCTTCGAGCACGCGACCAGCTTGTGCCTCGACGCGGTGTTCAACGTCTTGGCCGAGCGGCTCAAGCTCGACGTCGAGAAGTACCACCAGCGCCACGCGAACCTGGAATAGCGATTGTTGCGCGGTCGTCCATGCTCGGAATGGCCTGCTGCGGTTTTGAAGCCGCTTGCGGCTTCGCAAAAGTGATGGTTCGCGAGCGAGACGCTCGCGCCACGCGCGGGCAAGACGTCCGCGCCACGGGGTCAGGCGATTTCCACGCCGAGGCGGACGCGCTCGGTGAGCTTGGGGACGACCTCGAACAGGTCGCCGACGATGCCCAGGTCGGCGACGCGGAAGAGTTGGGCGTCGGGATCGTTGTTGACCGCGACGATCGTCTCGGCTGTCTGCATCCCCGCCAGGTGCTGGATGCTGCCCGAGACCCCGACGCCGACGTAGAGTTTGGGGGTGATGGTCTTTCCCGACAGGCCGATCTGGTGCGAGTAGCTCAGCCAGCCGCGGTCGACCACCTCGCGCGTCGCGCCGAGCGCCGCCCCCATCGCCTCGGCCAGGTCGCGGACGATGGCGATATTATCGGCCCGCTGGATGCCGCGCCCGACGGCGACGACGCGCTTGGCGTCCTGAATGCCGCCGTCGGCCTCGTCCGGGATGAAGTCCACGCGGCGAACCCGCCCGGGGGGCAGATCGCCGGCGGTGAGGCGCTCGATCTTGCCGGTGCGGCGCGAGTCGCGGTCCGCGGGGCGCGTGCTGTGCGGGCGGACGGTCGCCATCTGGGGCCGATGGGTCGGTGTCTCGATGGTGGCCATGACGTTCCCCCCGATCGCCGGGCGGGTCTGGAGCAGCCGGCCGGTCTCGTCGTCGATATCCAGCAGCGTGCAGTCGGCCGTCAGACCGGCGTCGACGGCGACCGCGACGTAGGGCATCAACGTCCGCCCGGTGGTGGTGGCCGCGGCGATGACGATCTCCGGGCGCCGCCGGCGAATCAGCCGCCGCAGGCAGGCCGCGTACCGCTCCAGGTCGAACTGCCGCAGATGCTCGTCCTCGACGGCGACGACGTTATCGGCGCCGCGCTCGATCAGCTCGGTCAGATCCGCCTCGAACAACTCGGGCCCGATCGCCACGGCCGTCAGGGCGCAGCGACGCTTGTCGGCCAGTGCGCGCCCGCGGCGCAGCAGCTCATGGCCGACCGGCGCGATACGCCCGTCGGACTGCTCGGCGACGATCCAGACGCCCTGATGGTTCATCGTTCACACACTTCACGAATGACGCGTAAGTGGTTCAACCGGCGGTCAAGGGCTTCCGCGCGACCACGCCATCGTAGTCCCGCCCGTCGCTGAGGTCTTCGGTCCAAAGTATCGTCGCCCGGGCTTGCCTGGCGGCCGCCAGGATCATCGCGTCCCAAAGCGATATCTGCCAGTGCTGATGGCCGCGGATGGCGACCTGGAGCAAACCGGTCGTGTTCTGGACGACGCCCCAGTTCAGGTAGTCCTCGACGATACGCGTCACCTCCTCATCCGGCATGCCCAGTCGCAATAGACTGATGTAAAGCTCCTGGAGGACCTGCACGCTGATCCACGCGTGTTGCGGCCGCTTCCACAGCTCCCTGACGAGGCGTTTGGCTCTATCGTGGCGGTCGCCGGCGTCGAGATCGTACGCATAGACGAGGATGTTCGTGTCGACGAAGACGTGCTTACCGCTCATGCATCTGCTCCCGCGTCAGCGGTTTGCCACCGAGATGCACGCCCTTTTCGAGGCGCTTCAAGGCACGCTGTCGCGCCTGTTCCAGCGAGTCCTGCCGTGTCACTTCCCGCGCCAGCAGCCCGGCGACCCACTGCGAGAGGGACTGGTCGTGCTCGACGGCCTGATGCTTGGCCGCTCGGAGCAGCTCCTCGTCGATCCGGATGGTCACGTTCTTGGTCATCAGTTGGCTCCTCGTGCACACAGGAAGTGTAGCACACGTCCTGTGCAGTTGCCAACCTCTCACTTTCACGTCCGAGGGATTGGCATCATGCGCGACTGAGGAAGCAAACGCCCTTCCGGGCTGAACTTACGAATCATGAGCGGGGCCTCTGAATTGCGGAACGCCCTGTAACCGTAGATCCGTGGCCTCTGTGCAATCTGCGGACAGGCGTTTCCTTCCTGACATTCGTGTCATTCGTGGACCAGCAGTTGCTTCTGGCGGAGAAACGCGACGAATCGGTCGGCGGCGGCCTCGGCGGCCGGGTCGTCGCCGGCGGTGAGCATCTCGCAGGTGCGGGCGACGGTGGGGCGGAAGATGTTGACCACCCGCGTCGGCGAACCGGACAGGCCCAGCTTGTCGGGCTCGACGTCCAGATCGCCCGCGCCCCAGCGCGGCACGTCGGCGGCGCGGGCGCGCTGCTTTCCGCGCAGCGTCGGGAGACGCGGAGCGCCGACCTCCTTGACGACGGTCAGGACGCACGGCATGTCGGCGTCGAGGACCTCGTGGCCGGTCTCGACGAGCCGGCGAACGCGGATGTGTCCGTCGTCCACGGCGTCGACGGCGCCGACGTACGTCACCGCGGGCAGCTCCAGGAAGGCGGCGATGCCCGGGCCGACCTGCCCCGTGTCGCCGTCGGTCGCCCGCTCGCCGCAGCAGACCAAATCGAAGCGCCCGAGCTTGCGGATCGCCGCGGCGAGGGTGTAGCTGGTCGCCCAGGTGTCGCTGCCGGCGAAGGCCTGGTCCGTCAGCAGCACTCCGTCGTCGCAGCCCATGGAAATCGCCTCGCGAACGGCCTTGTCCGCCGCGGCCGGACCCATCGACACGGCGGTCACCCGCCCGCCGCGGGCGTCGCGCAGGCGAAGCGCCGTCTCGATGGCGTACAGGTCCAGCGGGTTGACGATGGCCTCGACGCCTTCGCGGACCATGGTCCCGGTCTGCTCGTCCATGCGGACGGCATTGGTCTCGGGCACCTGCTTGACGGGGACAATGATCCGCATGAGCCGCGGGAGGGCGTCACGTTTCGGGGCGCACAACGCGCAGTTTTGTCTCGGAGGCGATCACGAGGCATCGCCCCCATGAGGCGACGTTCTCGGTCCGGAACAGTCGCTCAATGGCTGCCAGCAGGGCGTTGCGCCCGGGCAGCTTGAGGCGAAGAAGCAGCAGTCCGGCATGCTCGCCGGGACGGTAGTCGCGCATGTCGGAAAAGTCGAGGTCCTGGGTTATCAGCAACCGCTGTTCTTGCTGTGCCGCCTGCCAGACGCGATGATCCTCGGCGCCCGTGAGGTCTTCCTGGGCGACAGTCTGCACGTCGTGCCCCAGTTCCCGAAGCAGCTCCGCGGCACGGCGAGGGAGGTTTTCGTCAATCTTGATTTGCATGGGCTGTCGGGGCACTGGGTACGGGGAGGTCCTCCTCAGCGGAGTGTGCGGCGAAGGCGATGACGGCGTGAACGTCATCCGGCTTCAGTGAGGGGAAATCCTCCACGATCTGTTCCACAGTGGCCCCTTCGGCCAAGCTTGCCAGGACCGTTCGTAAGGTGACGCGCGTGCCTTTGATCACGGGCTCGCCCCCGCAGACGCCGGCATCGCGCACAATGCGTTGATTGTAATCGCCCGGTTCACTCATCGCTTTGGCTCCCGTCGATTCCCGAAACAATGGTACCCGGCACTTCCGAACGCCACAAGCGCTGCACGTCTACGCTGTGATCCGCGCATGTTCGGCCTCGCAGAACCGGTCGGTCATCCCCGCGATGTAGTCGCAGATGACGCGCTTGAGCCCCTCGGTGCCGACGCGGCGGCGGTAACGCTCCGGAAGCTTGCCCGGATCGGCGGCGTAGGCCTCGAACAGCTCCGTGATGACCCGCCGGCCTCGCTCGTCGTGCCGCAGCGCGCGCGGGTCGTGGTACACCCGCTCCAGCAGGAACCGCTGCATCTGCGTCGCGGCCGCGGCGACCTCGTTTGACAGCGCCACCGCTCGCCGCGGCGCCCGGCGGGCGTCGTCCGGGTAGGCCAGGCCCATCCGCTCGATGTTCGCCCGCGTGGCGGCGAGCAGGTCGTCGGCGAGGATCGCCAGAACGTTCTTTCCGGCGCGGATTTGCTTGTGGATGTCGCGAGCGTCGGGGTCGTCGCGCTCGGCGCGGTCCCAGGCGCGGCGCCACAGCTCCAGGGGCGCCACGTCGTCGCGCGTCAGCCAGCCGGCGACCAGGGCGTCCTCCAGGTCGGCCGAGGTGTAGGCGATCTCGTCGGCCTTGTCGACGAGCTG
>JBMCUM010000175.1:0-4612 GCA_048622595.1 Planctomycetota bacterium
GATGTAACGCCTGCGGAAAGCTCCCCGTGGGCAGGGGATTCGGCGGGAATTCGGTGGGCGCGGGCACGATCCGCGAACGAATCCGCGCGTCACTCCTCTTCCGGCGCGAGGGTTTCCCACGCCAGGGCGCCGAGTGTGGCGAGGATCGCGAGGAAAAACGCCCGCCAGGCGACGGCGCTGACCAGGTCGCGAACGAGGGGCCAGTTCCAGGCGACGGCGGTTCCGGTCCACGGCCAGAGCACGTGGACCAGTCCGTAACCGACGCCCGTGACCGCGCCGGTCAGCACGGCGAGGCGGATGCGACGGGCCAGGGGGCTGCCGCCGGCGCCGGCGGCGACGCCCGCGCCGACGCCCATCCCCAGCAGGGGCACCAGCCACCAGATGTCCGAGAGCGTCGGCGGCGCGCCGTACCAGCGGAGACACACGGCGTTGATGCCCGCCCAGGCTGCGACGGCTGCGGCGGCGATGCCGGGCGCATGCCAGGTGCGACGGGGCAGGGCCGCGCGCCGTGCGGCACGGAGGCGCATCTTCCGGCGGATCGTCAGCGGGCGGTTGTAGAACGCGTCGAACACGGCGTGCTCCAGCAGCGCCCCGCGCTCGCCGAAGACCGGAACCGCGTGGACCGCGCCGGTCGCCCAGTGGGCGGCCATGAACCGCGCCAGCGCCGGATAGCGGTATGCCATCTGGATGGGAAACGCCAGGTACCCGATGTACTTGAAGAAGCTCAGCCAGATCGCGATGTTGTAGTCGCGGACGTTCCGCTCGCGGGCGACGAGGTAGACGACGTAGATGCCGCGGACGAAAGAGCCCGGCGAAATCGGGACGATCTGAACGGCGACCAGCGCGCCACCGGCCACGGCGATGGCTTCCTTGAACGTCAGCTCCGGGTGATAGTAGATGTACACGCCCGCCACGGCCAGCGCGACTACCTGCGAGATCGGCAGCGTGCAGATGTGCACGGCAAGGGACTTGAGGTACTTCTGGATGAACGGCTCCTTGATGCGCGCCTCGATCTGATCGGCATCGTCGTCGCTGAGCATCCCGTGGCGGCGCCCGTCGTCGAGCATGTCGCGGAGCCACTGCTCACGGGCGGCGGCGTTGAAGTACAACCGTATCGGCCGGACGAAGACGTACGCCAGTTTCTCGCGCGCGAATGCGGCGTCCATCAGCATGCGGTGCAGCGCGGCAGGAAGGGGCGACAGCAGCGCGTGCCCGAATGCTCGCACGGGCCGCTCGGCGAGGCGTTCGGCGCGGTTGGCGGTGATGCGCTGCTCGCGCTGCCAGGCGATGAGCTTCTCGATCAGATGCCCGCGCGCGGCCCGCGACAGGTAGACCGGGCGCGTCAGAACATGGAGGTAATGTCTGCGTAAGTCGCCTCTGCCCCACAGCTTACGGGTCGCTTTTCCCGCTGCGCGGCCGGCGATGACCACGGCAACGGCCGTTGCGACAGCCGTGTACCACGTCCAGCCGCTCAGCAGGGCGCCGAGCAGCAGCGCCACACCCCCCATCAGTGACGCCGGCGGAATCAGCCCGACCAGCGCGAACAGCAGCGTCAGCGTCCGGCTGCGGCCCAGTCGCGCCGCGCACCGCTCGTCAGCCATGCCCTCGATCCGCCAGCCGGTCACCGCGGCATCGAGAATCCGCCCCCACAGCCCCGGCCGCGTCAGCAGGCGGACGTGGTTGTGCGTCACGTCGATCTGCGAGTCGCGATAGGCGCGATCGGCCTGCTTGAGTTCGTCCAGCGCCGCCCGCATGTCCGTGAAGTGCTCGGCGTGGGCGTCGACGTATCGTTCGAGACGCTCGACGCTTCCGCGGTCGAACTGCACGAGCGCGCCGCGCGCCAGGCCCGTCAGGATCAGCTTCACGTCGGCCGGGCTCATGGGCAGCACGCAAAGCAGCACGAGCCCCGCGCGGAAGTCCATTGCCGTCAGCACGTCGTCGTCGGTGTCGGTGCGTTTGAAGACGTTGGGCTGGCTTTTGCAGGTCCACCACTCATACTGGCGGGCGAACTCGCGGGCCCCCAGCTCGTGCAGCAGGCGGACGAACTGACGCATGAAGACCCGCTTGTGGCGGTACTCGGGCGAACCGAGCTGGTCGGCCGGTACGTCGTGTCCGCCCAGCCATCGCCTTCGCGCGTCCAGCCGGTCGTCGACCTCGAACCGCCAGGTGCGCCCCTCGACCCATTCGCTCAGCTCGCCGCACGAGCCGATGCGCTCGTCGACGAAGGTGGCCAGGACGTCCTTGACCGTCTGTTGGGTTCCGAAGCGGATGCCGGCGGCGCGGCGGATGAACTTCTGCCACAGCGCCCCGGCGCGTGCGGCGGCGGGGTTGACCTGGTGCTGGAACGGCGCCTGGAAGCCCACGGCGTACAGGGCGTCGCGGAAGCGCCTCGCGAAGCGCGACGGGGGGACGAGGATCTTCATCGCGTAGCGCCGCCCGACGACGATTCCGGCCGGTCCCGGCGAGCCTGGATCGGGCTCGACCGACGTGACGCGGACGCGGTAGACCTGCCCCGCGAAGCCGCCCCCGACGAACTTCTCGACCGTCGCACGGACCGTGCCCCCGACGGCCGGGACCACGCCCGTCATGCGATAGGTCAGCTCGTCCCCGGCATCGTAGCGCGCGACGCGCCGCGGCCGGTGGAGGTGCAGCGCGTCAAACGCTGCGGCGAGGCGGCGGCTGGTTGCGGCGTTATCGGTGCTCATGCAGAACCGGGGCCGGTCGGCGGCGGCTGCCCCCCGTCTTGGATACCCTATCGGCTGGATGGGGCGGACGCTACGGCGAAATCGGCGGTCGGGCGTCGTCGTTGCGGATATGCGGGCGAAAACGCTTGCCTCTGCCCGGACGGGCGTTACCCTCTATAATTGAACAGGTTGCCGCGCGATCCGCCGGCGAACGACAGGACAGTAGGAGACGCCCCATGCATTCGATTTGACGATGCCGCTGCTGTGCACCGCGCTGCTGGTTTTCTACCTGTACCTGCTGGTCAACTGGTCGCGGGTGCAGCGCCCGTGGGCGTTCTGCATCGGCGCCGCGGGACTGCTGGTGATTTTCGTCGCGCAGTTGTTCGTGGTCGGGTTGCCGCGCGGACGGGCACTGTGGATCGTATCCCGCGTGATGACCGACATCGGCGCGATCGTGGCCTCTGCCGGCGCGATGCTCGCCGCCTACAAGGGCGCGTTTCCGGCGCAGATGATGCCCGGATCGCAACAGCCCCAGGCGCAGCAGGACCCGACGCAGCAGCCGCCCCAACCGCCGACGCAGCAGGGCTGATGCAGGTGGGGGGGGGACGGGCAAGGTCAAAGCCGCAAGACGAGGGGAGGAGAGGAGCGTATGGACGTCTACGAAGCCATCAGAAAACGATTCAGTGTTCGCGCGTACCAGGACCGCCCGGTCGAGGACGACAAGCTCGGGCGCGTGCTGGATGCGGCCCGTCTGGCGCCGTCCGGGCGCAACCGCCAGCCGTGGAAGTTCGTCGTCGTACGCAACGCCGAGACCCGAAGCAAGCTCGCCGAGCTGTCGGGGCAGAGCTTCCTGGCCGATGCGCCGGTCGTCGTGGCCGTCGTCGGGACCAGCCCGGAGGCGATCATGCACTGCGACGTGCCGGCCGACCCGGTCGACTGCGCCATTGCCATTGACCACTTGACCCTGGCCGCCACGGCCGAGGGGCTGGGCACCTGCTGGGTGGGGCACTTCCCGCAGGACGAATGCCGCAAGCTGCTGGGCGTGCCTGGCTCGGCCAAGATCGTCGAACTGGTGGCGCTGGGGCACCCCGCCGCGCAGCCGCCGGCCGGCAAGAGCCGCAAGCCGCTCGACGAGCTCGTCTGTCACGAGCAGTACGCCTAGCCCCTGGCGCCTCTCGCCGCCGGGCTGTTGCGGGTTCGCGAGGGGTTGGGGGGCGACCCGGGCGAGGCGAGGCGTCGTGAGCGTGCGACCATCGCGGACAAGCCGATGACAATTCGCCTCGGCACGCGGCGCAGTGCCCTGGCACGGGCGCAGGCGGACATCGTCGCCACCGCGCTGCGGCGCGCCTGGCCCGAGGCGACGGTCGAGACCCTCGTCTTCTCCACGCGCGGGGACGCCCGGTCCGGCCCGCTGCGCGAGGTCGGGGGCAAGGGCCTGTTCTGTACCGCGCTGGAGGACGCCCTTCGCGACGGGCGGGTCGATCTGGCCGTACACTCGGCCAAGGACCTCCCGGCGAAGCTGGACGGCGACATGGTGCTGGCAGCGGTCCCCGTCCGCGGGGACCCGCGCGACGCGCTGGTCAGCCCGCAAGGTGGCGCACCGGAGGACCTGCCTGCCGGGGCGCGGGTCGGAACGGGCAGCCCGCGCCGCGCGGCGCAGCTCCGCGCCATCCGCGACGACCTGGCGATCGTCCCCCTGCGAGGCAACGTCGACACCCGCCTGGCGAAGGTGCTCGACGACCGCGAGGCCCTGGACGCTGCCGTGCTGGCCGCGACCGGGCTCGAACGGCTGGGCCTGATGCAGCGCCGCGCGGGCTGCATCCGTCCGCTGGAGGTCGAGCGGTTCGTCCCCGCGGCGGGGCAGGGCGCCCTGGCCGTCGAGGTCCATGCCGACCGCGCCGCCGCGCGTCACTGGGCGGGGGCGATAG
>JBMCUM010000176.1:0-4581 GCA_048622595.1 Planctomycetota bacterium
GGGGCCGGAAGGGGGCGCGGCCGGCGGCCGCGTCGCGCCGCCCGGTGCGCGCGGAGCTCGATGCAGTGTTCGCCGCGCCGTCGGCGGCGCGGCGGACGCCCGGGGCGACGGTCGTCAGAATGTCTGCGACGGAAGCGCTCATTGCGGTCTCGGCATGCCTCGCCGTGGGGGTCCGCGATGCAGCGCTTGTGCCAGCGTCGCGCGAAAAAATGGTACATGCGATAAGACATGTGCGTGTAACGGCTTATAAGTGTTGCGGCAGTGTCTCATTTATCGCCGCGCTGGCCGCCCGTCCACCCCTGCCGGAAGATTCTTCCGCTTCCGGGCGAATTTGCCGGCATGACGCGCCCTGGCGGCTCGCCACGACGGGCGGATGACAAAATCTCGGGATTGTCGCTTGCACGCCGCACCGGGCGCGTCGTACCATGCTGCCCGTCGGGGCGACGCATTGAGCTTGTGGACCTCAGTGCCCCCATATATAGGGCTGGATACCGCGCTGCACCTCTGCCGTCGCAAAGGCGGGCGGCCGGAGAGCAACGCCGATGGCGCATGATGCACAACTGCTGCTCGGGTCCGTCATCGTCGCGGGCGATCCCGACGGATCGCATGTCGCGTCCGTGGCACAATGGATGGAGCAGGTGGCCCATGCGGTTCACCGCAGCGAGGCAGCGCCCTCCGCGGCCGGAGACCTGCAGCGCGAACCGGCGGACTTGGTTGTGGTGGCCGAGGCGGGATGCGGGTCGTTGGAGGGGGTCCGGACCGTCCGCGAGCTGTCCGAGGCCGTAACCTGCCCCGTTATCGCCTGTCCCGAGCGCCCGAGCGTCGACTGGGCCGTGCGATTCGTCCGCGCCGGCGCCGACGATTACCTCGCCGGGGAGCTGGGCGACGAAGCCCTGGAGCGCCTGCTGGCGGGGATCCGCCGCCGCGACGGCGCCGGCGGCGAGACGGACCGTTTGTTCTGCGAGGAATGTCCGCCCGGGGTGGCGTTCGTGGGCCGCAGCGACGGGGCGGTCAAGGCGCTGGAGATGATCCGCCTGGTCGCCGAGAGCCGCTGCAACCCGGTGCTGATCCTGGGCGAAACGGGCACCGGCAAGGAGCTCGCCGCCCGCGCCGTTCACGCCTGGCGGTGCGGGGATCCGGAGCAGTTCGTGGCTGTCAACTGCGCCGCGCTGACGGCGACGCTTCTGGAGAGCGAGCTGTTCGGGCACGTCAAGGGGGCGTTCACCGGCGCCGACCGGGACAAGACGGGGCTGTTCGAGCTGGCGGGGGGAGGGACGCTGCTGCTCGACGAGATCAGCGAGATGCCCTCGGAGCTTCAGGCGAAGCTGCTGCGCGTGCTCCAGGAGCGGTCGTTCCGCAAGGTCGGGGGCACGCGGGACATCGCGTGCGAGGCGACGATCGTGGCGTCGTCGAACCGCGACCTGCTCGCCGAGACGCGCGCGGGGACCTTCCGGAAGGACCTGTACTACCGCCTGGCCGTGTTTCCCATCCGCCTTCCCGCGCTGCGTGACGCGTCGCGTCGTGCGGACATCCCGCTGCTGGTCGATCACTTCCTGCGCAGCTCGCACCTGGGCGGTCGCGACGCATCGCTGACGCCCGAAGCGATGGAGGAGCTGACGCGTCACTCCTGGCCGGGGAACGTGCGCGAGCTGCGGAACGTCGTGGAGCGGGCGTTGCTGCTGGCGCGGGGCGGGCGGATCACGCCGGACGAGCTGCGGATCGAGCGGACGGAGCCCTCCCCGGCCGACGCGGCGCTGCGAAAGGCCGATGACGAGAACGACTTTTCGTTGGAGACGGCCGAGCGGGAGTTCATCGTCCGGGCACTGCGCGAGACGGGCTGGCAGCGAACGCGGGCGGCGGCATTGCTGGGCATCACACGGGCGACGCTGCACGCGAAGCTCAAGCGGTATGGCATCCAGCCGCCGGACGGCGCATCCGGCGTGTCGGGGGCGTCCTCCAGTCGGTCTGAGCCCCAGCGGACGAACTCGTAGGCCCCTGCCGTGCGAAAAGCGTGCGCCGGGGTGTGCAAAAGGTTGACGCCCGCGGGGATCGCGGGCCGCATCGCGGACATCTCTTGACGGTTTTTCTGCATGTGGCCGCCTTGCCGCCCACTTATACGCGATTCCGCCGACGTGGCACGTCGATTGCACTTGGCACGCCAAGGCGGTCTGCGCACGCGCAGGCCGCGCCAAGCCCGACACGACGGATCGCAGGCAACGCATGGACGAGCAGAACCGGGACAACTCCCCCGAAACGCCGGACGACGCGGCGCCCGACGCGCCCGAGACCGCGCGCGACGATGCGCCGCCCCCGCCCGGGGCGGGCGATGCCGACGTCCCCGCCCAGGCGGCGGGCGACGGTGACGCGCCGCCGCGCGAGGGTGAAGGATCGCTGCAGGAACTGATCGCGCGCCAGCGCGAGCGCCTCATGGCCGGACGGGCCAAGGGGCGGGGCGACACGCAGGCCGACGAGAAGGGCGACAAGCAGGCCGACACACAGGCCGACACGCAGGCCGAGGGGAAGGGTGACACGCAGGGCGAGCAGGCACCCGGCGCGTCCGCACCGTCCGGTCCGGCGCCGTCACGGGCGCCCGTCGGCGGGCTGCGCCCGCGCTTCGTGCAGACGGTCCTGCTGGCCAACACGCTGCTCATCGTCGTCGTGGTGGGCATCATGACCCACCAGTTCGCCACCGCCCCGGCGACCCCGTCGTTGCCGCAGCCGCCCGATGCGGCATCGGCGACTGCCGGCGCGACGACCCAGCCGGGCGAACCCGCCCCGATGCTGTCGCAACCGCGCGCCATGTCCTGGGCGCAGGCGGAGGCGGCCCTGGCGTCACAAAACTACCAGCGCGCCCTGGCCGGGTACCGCCACCTGTACGACCGGGCCGCGAAAACCCCCGCCGACTCGCTTGTCGCCGACCTGCTGACGTTCCGGCGCGGGTACTGCCTGGCGCAACTGGGTCGCGCCGCGCAGGGACGTGCCCGTCTGCGCGAGGCGACGGAGGCGGGCTCCCCGGTGGTCCGCGCCGCTGCGTGGTACCAGCTCGGGCTGCTGGACCTGCGTGGCGGACAGTACCTCCAGGCGCGGACGAAGGCGTACCGCGCGCTGGGGGCGGTCGGCGCGGTGGCCGAGCCGCTGGCGCTGCAGGATGACTGCGACGCTCTGGCCGCACGGGCGGTGACGGGCAAGGTCCTGTCGATGTACGCTCAGGCCGACGCCGTCCCCTGGTCCGGCGCGGCGTGGTCCGACCCGTTCGCGGGGCTGTCGGACTCGGCGCTGCGGGACCGGCTTCGCTCGGGCGCGCAGTTGCTGGACGAGGGGCTGCTCGGCCCGCAGGTCGCCCGCGGCGCCGGCGCGGGGCTGCGCCGCCCGTGGCGGGTTCGCGTGGTCGGCGGGCATCTGGACGAGCTGTTCGCGCGTCTGGGCGCTCAGACGGGCGTCGAGATCCGGTGGATCAACGTGCCCTCGGCGAGGCGGACCCGCGCCGTGACGGTCTTCGCGTCCGGCTCGCAGACACGCATCGCCGAGATCGCCTCGGGCGCCGCGGGGCTGGTCGCCCGTTTCACCGGCGAGAGTGTGGACGTGTACGATCCGCGCGGGTTCGACGCGGTCTCCGAGGCGCGTGACTTGCTGACACGCGAGACGAACGCCTGCTGGCGCCGCCTGCTGCTGCGTCGGGGAGGGCGTGACGATGCCCGCGCCGCCGCCGGGCGGTTCGCCCTGGCCGTCGTGCAGGAGCTGTCCGGCGACGTGATCGGCGCCATCAAGGAGTACCAGCTCATCGCGGGACGCTTCGACGCCCGACCCGTTGCGCCGCGGGCGCTGCTGCGCTGCGCGCGTCTGCGCCTGGACCTGGGCAACGAGGACGGCGCCCGCAACGATCTGCAGCGCCTGCTGGACAAGTACCCGGACTTCCAGGCCCAGGACGAGGTGTACCTGGCGCTGGGCGAGGCCAACCGACGCGCCGGGCGGCTGGACGACGCCATCGGCGACTTCCGCCGCCTGTTCGTCCAGAATCTCTCGCCGGACTCGCGCGCCGCCGCGGCGTACGGGCTGGGGCGGTGCTACCACGCCAAGGACATGCCCGACGACGCCGCGACGTGGCTGACGCGGTTCATCGGTCTGGCCGATCGGGACCACCCGGACATCGCGGCGGCGTACCTGCTGCGGGGGCGATGCCGCGTCTCGACGGGCGAGTCGGACCTCGCCGAGGGGGACCTGCGGGGGGCGCTGGCGTCGGCCTCGTCGTCGCGGGAGCACGTGGACGCCGCCCTGGCGCTGGGCGCGCTGTACCTGGACACCGGACGGGTGGTCCGGGCGCTGGGGCTGCTCAGCTCGCTCGACGCGGACACGGTGCCCGAGACCCGCCTCGGGCGGTACCTGGAGCTCTGCGGGCGGATGTACCGCACGATGGGCCTGCCCGGGCGGGCGGTCCGCCTGCTGGGTCGGCACATCGGCGACGTCCCCGACGCCCAGGACCGCGCCCGCGTGGGGGCGGAGGTCGCGCGGTGCTACCTCGCCGCCGACCAGCGCGACCGCGCCGAGGACATGCTCACCCAGGTTCTGGAGGAGATGGCCCCG
>JBMCUM010000177.1:0-4558 GCA_048622595.1 Planctomycetota bacterium
CCCTCGGCCTTGGCGCATTCGACCTGGGCCTTGGCGATCAGCGGGCGCGCGATCGACGTGCCCAGCAGGTAGAGGTGCTCGTAGACGGCGCCTGCCTGGAGGAGCTTGAAGCAGTAGTCCTCGGCGAACTCGCGCCGCAGGTCGGCGACGACGCACTTGGCGGCGCCGCTGGCGCGGGCCTTGTCCTCGATGCCCTCCAGCTCGCCGGCGCCCTGCCCGACATCGGCGGCGAAGGCGAGGACCTCGCAGCCGTAGCGCTCCTTCAGCCAGGGAAGGATGACCGACGTATCCAGCCCGCCCGAGTAGGCCAGCACGATCTTGTTGACGTCCGTTGCCATCGACGCTCTCCCGTAAAGGCGACATGGTAGCAGGCGCCGGCGCGTCGTGCCAGTCCGCCCGGTGCGTTGACCGCGGGGTCGCCGAGGGAGCAACGAATAAGCCCCGGCGCCTGAACGCCGCTCAGCGCCCGAACCGCGGTAGGCGCTCGATCACGTCAGCATCGGACCCAGCGCCACCAGCACCGCCAGGGCGGCGCAACCGTCTCATTCTACGTCTGCGACCGGTTCGGCGGTTGCGACGCGGCGCCCCAGCGCGGCCACGCGCTCGGCCGCGGCGCGGGCCTCCTCGTCCCGCCCGTCCGACGCCCGCAGCGCGGCGCGGTACCTTCGTTCGGCCTGTGCGAAGTGGCTGTCCGCCTCGTGCGCCGCGGCGAGGTTGAACAGCAGGTCGCCCCGCCGCGGCCATACGGCCGCCCGTATGGGCGCGTCGCCGTCGTCGAGCTGCCTCAGGGCGGTCCGGAAATGTTCCACGGCGGTCGCGAAGTCCCGCCGGCGTGCGGCCTTGAGCCCCTCGGCGGCCGCCGTACCGCCGACCGGGCGGAAGCTCAGCGTCACCGGCATCCGCACCGGCTCGACCATGGCGCGCGCCCGCGCGGCGCAGCGGGCCAGCAGCTCGCGAACGACCCGGTCGGTCGGGGGGACGCGGTCCGGGTCGTCCGCCCTGGCGAGCCCGTCGGCCCCGCGGACGCGCGGATCGCGCGACGAGTCGTAGCTCTGGCGGACCTCCAGGCGCGCGGGGGCTGCGGTCTCGTCGTCCGCCGGTGCGACGGTCAGGACCGTCCGCACGTCCACTCGCCGCAGGAGGTATGCCAGCTCCACGCCCACCAGCTCGCCGTCCGCCCATACGGGCGGCCGTATGGCCGCGTCGCGCCGGCGTCCCTGCCGCGTACCACGCTGCTCGCGGACCGCGACCTCGGCGCTGCCGCTGACGACCCGCCCATACGGGCGGCCGTATGGCCGCGGCTCGCCGGGTGCCTCGGCGTCCCCGTCGGGCTGCGGCGGCGAACCGGCCGCGTCGATGAAGCTCTCGACGACCGCCTCGCGCAGCGCCGCGGCGGTCCAGTCGTCGCCGCCGACCGCCTCGAACCTCCCGACCCGGAGGGGCCCGCCGGGCGGAAGCTCCACCGCCGGTCGCAGCGTGTGGACCACCTGCACGCTCGGCGCGCAGCCGCCGAGGCACGCCGCCACCACCAGTCCGGCCGATCCAAAACGATGTGCGTCCATGGCGCATCCTCCCGCTGTGCGCATCGCGCAGCTTGCAGTTAACTCTATGCGGCGAGCCCGTGCAACCCACTTGATTCCCGCCCGCCGGGTGCCTACCTTTCTCAGGACGCGCGGCGTCCGGCAAACAGACCCGCACGGAGACCGACATGCGACGGGCCCTTGCATTGGCGCTTCTCGCGGCCGCCGGGTGCGGCGCCCAGCCGCAACTGCTCGGAACGCGAGGGGCGCACCTGTTGACGGTCTACGACGCCCTGGCCGCACCGGGCGAACAGGTGGATGTGGCGGCCCGGCTGCGCGGGGGCGATTTCCTCCAGGACCGTCCGGGCTACGTCGTGCGCTTCGGGCGCCAGGGGCGCCTGTTCAAGGCCGCGGAGACAGACGAGGACGGACGCGCCGCCGTCGCATTTACTCCGGAGACCCCGGGCGATTACCGCTTCGTCGCCGAGGTCGCGCCGGTGGGGTTCGCTGCCGGCACGCCGCCTCCGCGCCCGCAGGAGCTGCTCGTCGCCTGCCGTCCGCGCGACGCGCCCATCGCCGTGGTGGACCTGGACCGCACGCTGGTCGCCACGGGGTTCCAGACCGTCCTGGTCGGCGATCCGGAACCCATGGGCGGCTCGGTGGAGGTCATGCGCCGCCTGGCGAGGGAGTACGCCGTGGTCTACCTGACGCATCGCCCGGACTTTTTCGGCATCAAGAGCCGCACCTGGCTGCGCGAGCAGGGCTACCCGCGCGGGCCGGTGCTGCTGTCGAGCGTCTCGGGCTTCCTCGCCGGCAGCGAATCGTACAAGAGCGAGGCGATCCGCCGCCTCGCCGAGCGGTTCACCGCGCTGCGCGTGGGCATCGGCGACAAGATCTCCGACGCCGCCGCCTACCACGCCCGCGGTCTGCACAGCGTGCTGGTCTTCCAGGTGCCCGACAGCGAGGACCCGGAGGACTACACCGACCTGGCGATGGCGCTGGGACGCCTGCCTGAGGCGGTCGACGTGGTCACCGACTGGGACGAGGTCGCCCGCGCGGTCTTCGAAGGCGCCCGCTTCCCGGCCCGGCGGATCGAGCAGCGCCTCGAGCAGCGCGCCCGCGAGCTGAAGCGCGGCGGCGCCGGCGCCGCGAAAGGGGACGCGCCATGAGCCGCCGCGCGCGATACGCGGTCCGGCTGGTCGCCGCGGCGCTGCCGGCGTGCCTGCTCGCCGGGTGCATCACGCATCATCCCGTCGCCCCGGCGGAGATGGACCGGTACTGGACGCTGCGGGCGGACCCGGTCCGGCCGGGCGAGCCCGACGCATCGCCGCTGTACCGCCCGGTGATCTCGGGCGTGAAGCTGCCCGGGCGCTGGGTCATCCGTCGCGAGGACAGCCTGCTGCGGTCGACGATCAGCATCGTCCGCGCCCTGGACCGCCTGGACGAGGGCGCCGAGGTGATCGACATGGGCGTCAGCGGCGAGCACGCCGCGATGCTCTCGGACATGCTGGGCGAGACGCGATCCGCGCTGGAGTCGCTGCGCCGCCTCGGCAGCCGCACCCCCGGCGGGTACCGCCAGTGGGCGCGGACGCTCGCCCACGTGCTGACGCAGTTCGAGCGGATCTCGCGTCTGTCCGGCAGCGACGCGCGGACCGCGCCCGACGAGCAGACCGCCGCGGGCATGTCCGCCCAGCCGCTGCTGGAGATGCTCGCCCTGTACGTCAACGAGCAGACCGGCGGGACGCTGCTGGGCGACCTCGGCGCCGGCGAGGTGACCGAGCTTCGGCGCACGCTGGGGCATTTGACGCTGCGGCTGGGCTTCGCCGTCGCCGGTCGCCGCCTGCCCGGCGACCTGCGCGACGAGGTCCTCGCCCGTCTCGCCGATGCCGAACGCCCCTACGCCGCCGAGGACGACCTGGCCGAGCTGCTGCTGCGCCGCGTCCGCGACGCTGAGCCCGCCGCCGTCGACGACATGCTGGCCGCCCGCGTCCGCTCGGCCATCGACGCCGGCGCAAAGGGCGTCGCCGTCTTCGACGGCTTCATCCGCCAGTGGGACCACGTCGAGCGGATCGAGCTCGCCCTGCACCGCGCCCCGCACGGGACCGACGGTGAGGTTCCGCCCGTGATCCTTGCGGCCACGGTCGTCGTCCGCCAAGGCCGGGAGCTGCGACTGGCCGAGGTCGTTCCCTTCCAGCCGGTCGTGGCGTTCCGCGGGACCAGCCGGGTGGCGATTCTCCCGTCGGCCCGTCCGACCGGCGAGGTCGTCGTCTCGTTCACGCCCGGCGACGACGGGGGGGGCGTGGAGCTGCGCTTCGAGGGGCTGGTGTACGGGCTGGCCCGGTTGCTGGTGATGCCCATCGCCGACGCCCGCATCCGCGAGGTCCGCGTTCTGGGCGAGCCGCGGCAGACCGGAACGGGCATCATCCACGCCACGGTGCTGCTGGAGGCCCTCGGCGACCGGCGCGACCCGCGCCGCCTGCTGGTCTACCAACAGGTCACCGACCGCGACGTCGTCCGCCGCCCCTTCACCGTCGAGTACCCCCGGCGAAGCCGTCTGCGGACCTTCAGCTATCTCACGCCGACCCGCCGCTACACCTACCGCAGCGTCTCCGGCGATCGGCCGGCGTGGCTGGCGAAGGAAAATTCCGCCCCCGGCGGGGCAGGGGGTTGACTCCCACACGTTGTTCGCATAATGTAAGGGTATGGAAGCGACGTCCGTTCCATACCTGGGTCCGATCTCGGCCGGCTTTCCCAGGGCCTCCGAGGGATACGAGGACCGTCCCATCGACCTCCAGGCGCTGCTGGTGCCCCAGCCGGCCGCGACGTTCTTCTTCCGCGTCGCCGGCGACGACCTCCGCGCCGACGGCATCCCCGCAGGCGCCGTGCTCGTGGTGGACCGTTCCCGTCGGCCTCGCCCCGGGCGTCTGGCCGTCGTCGAGCAGGACGGGGCCTTCGTCGTCACGCGCCTCGACGGCGAGGAGCACCTCGTCGTCGGCGTCGTGACCGCCTCCATCGTGCAGACGGGATGATCGAGTTCG
>JBMCUM010000178.1:0-4498 GCA_048622595.1 Planctomycetota bacterium
CAGCACCCACGCCTGGAGCAGCATCACGCCGCGGACGAGGCGCCCGACGTTGCGCTGGACGTCGGCCGGGCGCCGCGCCAGGCCCAGCCCGACAGCGCACCGGGCGGACCAGCCCACCGCCGCCAGCAGCGCCGCCAGCGACGCCCACCAACGCCACGCGACCCGTACGGGCGACTCGACGGACTGCGTCACCGCGAACGTCGCCACGACCGCCAGCATGCCGGCTGGCAGGTTCCGCAACCACCCGACGCCGGTGGCGCGCGCCTCGCCCCGGGCGATGGCGGTCACCGCCGCGACGTACACGCCGATCACCCCGGCCGGGAGCAGCAGCATCGGAGACAAGCCAGGCCGGAAGTCGCCGGACCAGCCCGCGGCGACCTGCTCGGCCCCGGCGGCCAGGCCGATCCCCACGCTCAAGGCGCGGCACAGCCCCATGTTCACCGGCCCGAGGACGGGCAGACGCTTCGTCAGGAGGTTGTAGCAGGAGACTGCCGCGACGAGCCCGCACGCCGTCGCCAGCGTCGGGGGCCCGCAAACGCGCGCCGCCGCCACCCCGGCAACCAACAGCACGACGGACGTCGCCAACGCCGTACGCGGCGTGATACGCCCGCTGGGAATCGCCCGCTCGGGGCGGTCGCGCGCGTCGCGTCGGCGGTCCGCCCAGTCGTTTTGCACCAACCCGGCCGCGTACAGCAACACGCTCGCCGCCGGCGCCGCGATCCACACCCGCGGCGGCGCCCAGGACGTCGCCACGAGCAGACCGACCAGCGGATCGCCCGGGACGGTCAGCAGGTTGGGCGCCCGCAGCAGCTCCGCCCACGCGCGCAGGCGCCCGGACCGTCGCGGTGCGCTGGGATCGGCGGGGTCCACGGCGGGCTCCTATCGCTGGAACTCGCTCGGGTCCTGCGGGGCGATGTCCAGCTCGGGCTTCCAGCGGGGCGACTGGCGGTAGAAGCGGTCGGCGTTGGCGAACACGAGCTTGTTGACGGTCGCCTCGTCGTGCCCGTCGGCGCGCATCCGCTCGACGACCTTGACCAGCGCCAGCGGGTCGGAGACGCCCCAGTCGGCCGAACCGCTGACGATGATCCGGTCCGCGCCGTGCTCGGCGATGATCGCGCTGACCCGCTCGCAGTTGAGCTTGCTTATGGGATAGACCGTCAGCCCGCACATGCAGTCCGTCTCGCTCAGCGCCCGTCCGATCGTCTGCTCGGTGTTGTGGTCCAGGTAGATCGTCCGCTGGTCGATGCCGACGGCGTCCAGGTCGCCGAGCATCCGCTCCAGGCAGCGCACCTTGTCGAAGTGCGCGATGTGGATGATCACGGGCATGTCGCGGTCTTTGGCGATCGCGAGCTGCCTGCGGAAGGCGTACTGCTCGGCGTCGGTGATGTTGTTGTACCCGATCTCGCCCACCGCCACGCACCGCTCGTGGTCGAGGTACTCGTCGATGCCGGCGAGCACCTCGTCGACCAGCGGGGTGTTCTCGGCCTCCTTGGGGTTGTAGGCGATCGCCGCGTAGTGGTCGATGCCGAACCGCCGGGCGCGGACGGTCTCGAACTCCAGGATGAGCCGGAAATAATCGAAGAACGTCCCGGCGTAGCGGCGGTCGGCGCCCAGCCAGAACGACGGCTCGACGCACGCCCGGATGCCCGCGGCGTACATCGCCTGGTAGTCGTCGGTGGTGCGCGAGTACATGTGAATGTGCGGCTCGATGATGGTCATCGCGGTTCGCTCCTGCGGGGCGTCCCTACGGACGGCCGTATGGCGGGCGCGATTCATCATTGGCTTGAAGTGCGGGGCGTGTCAAGCGCCGCATCGGTCCGGACCGCCGCGGAACTTGACCCCGCCGCTCGGCGCCGCTACCGTGCCCCACGACACCGGCGCGCGGCGCGCCGGAAAGGACCGCCATGGCTAGCGAGCACCGGGACTTGCGCAAAGTGCTGGAGATCACGCGCCGCATGGCCGCGGTGGTCGAGCTGGACGAGCTGCTTTCGCTGATCATCGAGCGCAGCGTCGAGCTGCTCGACGCCGAGCGGGCGACGCTGTTCCTTCACGACGAGGCGGCGGGCGAGCTCGTCAGCCGAATTGCCACCGGCGCCGGGGAGATACGCTTTCCGGCCGAGCGGGGTATCGCCGGAGCGACGCTCCGCGAGGGGCGGACCATCAACATCCCCGACGCCTATGCCGACGAGCGATTCAACCCGGAGGTCGACCGCGCTACCGGCTTTGCCACGCGGAGCATCCTGTCGCTTCCGCTGACCGACCAGGAGGGGCGGGCGGTCGGTGTGCTGCAGGCGCTCAACCGTCGCGGCGGTCCGTTCACGAGCGACGACGAGTCCCTGGGCGAGACGCTGGCTGCGCAGGCGGGAGTCTCGCTTCAGCGGGCGCGGCTGATCGCCCACTACCTCCAGAAGCAGCGGATGGAGCGGTCCATGCAGATCGCTCACGACATCCAGCAGGGTCTGCTCCCGCACGCTGCGCCGCGGATCGACGGGTTCGACGTGGCGGGATTCAGCCGGCCGGCCGACGCCGCCGGAGGCGACACCTACGACTGGCAGGAGCTTCCGGACGGGCGCTGGCTGTTCGCCGTCGCCGACGCCAGCGGGCACGGGATCGGACCGGCACTGGTCATCCCCGAGACCCGCGCCATGATCCGCGCAATCTGCTGCGCCGCCTGCGACGTCGAGACCGTGCTGGCTCGCGCCAACGAGCTGCTCGCGGCCGACCTCGACGGGCGATTCGTGACGTGCTTTCTCGGCGTGCTCGACGCCGGGTGCGCCCCGGGCGCGGCGCAGGCGGGCGAGCTGACCTACGCCTCGGCCGGACACGGTCCGCTGCTGTTCTACACCCGCGACCGCGACGCGTTCGACGAGGTCGCCGCCACGGGGATTCCGCTGGGCATCGCGCCGACCGCGGAGTTCGCCGCCCAGCGGCGGGTTCTCTCGCCGGGCGACCTGGTCGCGGTCACCAGCGACGGGTTCTTCGAGGCGCGGGCGCCGGGCGGCGAGGAATTCGGCATCCGGCGGATGTGCGAGCAGTTGCGACGGGATCGCGACCGCCCCGCCGCGCAGATGATCGCCAACCTCCGCGCTGCGGTGGACGACTTCACCGACGGCGCGCCGCAGGGCGACGACCTGACGGCCGTGGTCATCCGTCGGACGTAGCGCCGTCGGGGCGGGGGTAAGCGACCTGCACCACGGCGTCGCCGGCGACGCACTCGCCCGGCCAGTCGTCGGCATCCGCGGCATCCGCGGCGCCCGCCCGCGCCAGCGACAGGTACACCTTCGCCGCCCGATCGTTGGGGTCGGCCGCGGCGACGCGTTCGAGGCGCTCGGCCGCGGCGGCGAAGTCGCGCCTCTGGAAGTGCTCGATCGCCTCGGCGAAGGTCGCCAGGGCGTCGCGCCGGTCGGCGGGCAGGTCGCCGGCCGCGCCGATGACCTCGCGGACCGCCACCGGTTCGGCCACGCCGGAGATGCGGACACGCCCCAGCCGGCGGCAGGCCAGATCGTCACCCCCGCCCGCCTGCCACGTCTTCTCGGTGACGAGGACGTGCGAGCCGAAGAACTTGTTGGCCGACTCCAGGCGGCTGGCGAGGTTCACGCAGTCGCCGATCGCCGTGTAGTCCATGCGGTCGGTGGACCCGCAGTTTCCGACCATCGCCTCCCCGCAGGCCACGCCCACGCGCAGCGACAGGCGGGCGCCGTCGGCGTCGAGGTCGTCGACGGCGGCGAGGCAGTCGACGGCCGCGCGGACCGCGCGGGCGGGGTGGTCCGCCTGGGCGACCGGGGCGCCGAACAGGCACAGTACGCCGTCGCCGAGGAACTTGTTGACGTATCCGCCGTGGCGGGCGCCGACGACGTCGCTGAGGCGGTCGAAGAACCGGTTCAGCGCGGCGACCGTTCCGCGCGGGCCCAGTCGTCGCGACAACGCCGTGAACCCGGCGAGGTCCGCCACCAGGCACGTCACGTCGCGCCGCTGACCGCCCAGCTCCGCCAGCGAAGGGTCGCTCACCAGGCGGTCGACCAGCTCGGGCGACAGGGCGCGGGCGAACATCGCCCGGATGCGCCGGCGGGCGCGCTGCTCGGCGAGCTCGCGGTAGACCGTCACGGCCGTGAAGCTCGCGCCCATCGCCGCCACCGGTGCCACCGCCGCCAGCCATACGCCCCACGCCCCGAAGACCGCCCAGGCATTCAGCGCCGCGTAGCCCGCGGCCAGAACGACGGCGGCGGCTGCGGCCTGGAGGATCGGGCGAAACGCCGCGACCGTCGCGGCGACCGCCCCGCACGCGAGGATCGCCGCCAGGTCCGCCCACATCCCGGCTCGTCGGATGAACCGCCCGGAGAGGATGGTCTCCAGCACGCGCCCGTGGACGTGCACCCCGGGCGTCCGCGCCGCCACTGGCGTGGGCACGAAGTCCGCCGCGCCGGTCGCGGTCGATCCGATCAGGCAGATTCGCCCCTCGACGCGGTCGGCGACCTGCGCGGTCAGCTCCGCGACGCTG
>JBMCUM010000179.1:0-4484 GCA_048622595.1 Planctomycetota bacterium
CCTGAGCTCGTCGAAGGGCGAAGGCGGGTGAGGACTACGGAATCCGGCTTGCCGTTCGGCGGTGTTCACGAGGCGTTCGGATTGCCCGCAGGGCTTGATTGACACCCCGCGGCGGGGGCGCTATCTTGCCTGTCGAAGGAGTCCTGTCATGGGCGCCAAAGCTCTGTAGGGCGTGCAACTTGCTTGCACGCGCAACGCCTTGGCGGCTGGCAGAACGAAGGAGTCTTGCTATGGGCGCCAAAGCGACGAAAAAATCCTGGCACGGGCGGTTGGCGGGCGAGGCCGACGCCGTCACGACCGAGTTCCTCGCATCGCTCGACGTGGACCGCGCCCTGTGGCGGTACGATATCGCCGGGTCCGTCGCCCACGCCCGGATGCTCAACGAGGTCGGCCTGCTGCGAAAGGCGGAGTTCGACGAGATCAAAAAGGGCCTGCTGGGCGTCGGCGACGCCATCGAGGCCGGAACGCTCGACATGCCGGCCGAGCTCGAGGACATCCACATGGTCATCGAGTCGGCCCTGATCGAGCGGATCGGCGAACCCGCCCGCAAGCTCCATACCGGGCGCAGCCGCAACGACCAGGTCGCCACCGACCTGCGTCTGTGGGCGCGGGACGCGGCCGACGAGCTGGTCGAGCGCATCGAGGAGTTCCAGCGGGCGCTGGTGACGCTGGCCGGAAGCGAGCAGGGCAAGCTGGTGATACCGGCCTACACGCACCTGCAGCGTGCCCAGCCGGTGCTCGCCGGGCACGCGGTGCTGGCATACGTGGAGATGGTGGGGCGCGACGCGGCGCGCCTCGCCGACGCGCGCGAGCGGATCGACGTCTGCCCGCTGGGTTGCGGCGCCGTGGCCGGAACGTCCCTTCCGCTGGACCGCGCGCGGACGGCCGAACTGCTCGGCTTCGCGCGCATCGCGCGGAACAGCATCGACGCGACGAGCGATCGCGACTTCCTCGCCGAGCTGTGCTTCTGCTGCGCCATGCTCGGGGTGCACCTGTCGCGGTGGGCGGAGGACTGGATCATCTACTCGACCGGCGAGTTCGGCCTGATCGAGCTGGACGACGCTTGCTGCACGTCCAGCTCCATGATGCCGCAGAAGAAGAACGCCGACACGCTGGAGCTGATCCGCGCCCAGGCGGCCGGCGGCATCGCCAACCTGACCGGGCTGTTGACGCTGATGAAGTCGCTTCCGCTGGGCTACGGGCGCGACCTGCAGGACGACAAGCGGTACGCGATCCCCGCGGCCGAGGGGATGATCCAGGCGCTGCAGGTGGGCGCGGGCGTCGCCGGGACCGCCCGGTTCGGCGCCGAGCGGATCGCCGGCTCGCTGGACGCGGGGTATCTCGATGCGACCTCGCTGGCAGAGTACCTGACCGGAAGGGGGGTGGCGTTCCGCACGGCCCACGGGATCGTCGGGCGCCTGGTCGCCCGGGCGGAGAAGCAGGGGAAGCCCTTGTCGGAGCTGCCCCTGGAGGAGCTGCGCGCCGCGAGCGACGCCGTGGACAGCGACGTCTACCAGCACCTCGGCGCTGCCAACGTGGTCAAGCGGTACGCCCCGGACGGCGCCGCCGGGGCCAAGCAACTCCGCAAGCAACTGCGCTTCTGGCGGCGGAAGCTGGAGATGGCCTGACGCGGACGCTAAGGAGCCGCAGATTTCGCAGATTTGCGCAGAATCATCGACCTTGTTCTGATGAGCGAGTCGGGGTTGCGTTACGCCGGAACGGAGATTCGATCGTCTGTATTGTGCATTCGGACAATAACTTAGAGTTCGTCTCTGCGTAATCCGCGGCATGTTGTTTTGAGGCGATGCGTGAGAACGATTTCATCGAGTGGGTTCGTTCGCGAGGCCGGCTCGACCCGGACGTGGTGGAGGTCGGGCCGGGCGACGACTGCGCGGTGGTCAACGTCGGCGGCGAGCGGGCCTGCGTCAGCGTCGACCAACTGATCGACGGCGTGCACTTCGACCTGGCGCGCCACGGCGCGGACGCCTTCGGGCGCAAGGCGATGGCCCGGGCGCTGTCGGACGTGGCGGCGATGGCGTCGTCGCCACTGGCGGCAGTGGCGGCCGTCGCGATGCCGCGCGGCTTCGCGCGCGAAGATGCCGAGGCGACGTACCGCGGGCTGCGCGCCGTCGGCGAGGCGCTGGGCTGCCCGCTGGTTGGGGGGGACGTGGCCACGGGCGACGGGCCTCTCGCGTGCAGCGTGACCGTGCTGGCGCGCCCCGACGGCGTCGAGCCGGTGCTGCGGTCGGGTGCGAGGGTTGGCGATGCGATCTGCGTGACCGGCGCATTTGGCGGGGCGTGGCTGACGGGGCGGGACCTGCACTTCGCCCCGAGGGTCGCCGAGGCGCGGGCGATCGCGCGGCGCTGCGATCTGCACGCGATGATCGACGTCTCCGACGGGCTGGCGCTGGACCTGTGGCGCGTGTGCCGGGCTTCCGGCGCCGCGGCCGAGATCGACGGCGCCGCCGTTCCCGTGGCGCCGGACGCGACCGCCGGGCGGGACATCGACCCGCTGACGGCCGCGCTTGGCGACGGCGAGGACTACGAGTTGATCTTCACGCTCACCGCCGACGCGGCCGAGGCGATGTTGACCGAGCCGCCGACCGACGTGCCGATCACGCGGGTCGGGCGCGTCGTCGCCGGCGAGGGGCTGACGCTGATCGGCGCCGACGGCTCGCGCCGCCCGCTGGAGCCGACCGGGTGGGAGCACGGGACGTAGTTCGGCGGACGGTTGCCCTGGATTCCGCGCGACGACCACCACGCCGGGCGCGTCCGGCGGGGTAGATTCCGATGAGCGAAGAAGTCCACGAAACGCGCAGCCCCGACGAGACGCTCGCGGTGGGGCGCGCCTTCGCCGGGCGCCTCGGACGCGGCGACTGCGTGGCGCTGACCGGCCCGCTGGGGGCCGGCAAGACGCTGCTCGTTCGCGGCATCGCCGTCGGGCTGGGCCTGGCCGACGAGCGACTGGTGTCCAGCCCGACGTTCGTGCTCGTGCGGGAGTACCCGGCGCGGGTTCCGGTCTACCACGTGGACCTGTACCGCCTGACGGACGCCGCGGTCGAGCTGTCCGATCTCGGGCTCGACGAGATGCTCGCCGACGGCGTGGTGCTCGTCGAGTGGGCCGACCGCGCGCCCGACGCGCTGCCGCGCCGCCGCTGGGACGTCGCCATCGTTCTGACCGGGCCCGATGCGCGGCGCCTGACCATCCGCCCGCCGCGCGACGCCGCCCCGCGGCGCGCCTGAGCCCGCCGACCGCCCGCGCTTGACGCCGCCGCCCCGGACGGGTCCAATGCTCGCACTATGACCCACCCGAGCATGCAGGACGCGATCGACAAGGCGCACACGCTGATCGAGGCGATGGCCTACATTCAGCGGTTCCGCGGGCGGACCGTCGTGATCAAGATGGGCGGGTCGGTGATGGACAACGCCGACGCCCTGTCCGATCTGCTGACCGACGTGGTGTTCATGCACTCGGTCGGCATGCACCCGATCATCGTCCACGGCGGCGGCAAGGCCATCAACCAGGCCATGAGCGACCGCGGGCTCGAGGTCCAGTTCGTCCAGGGACGGCGCTACACCGACCAGCGCACCCTCACCGTCGTCGAGCACGTCCTGTGCAACGAGGTCAACCGTCACATCGTCGAGACGATCGACTCGCTCGGCGCCTCGGCGATGGGGCTGCACACGCTCGGAAGCTGCGTGCTGTTCGGCGAGAAGCTGTTCCTGCACGAGGACGGGCGCAAGATCGACCTCGGCCGGGTGGGGCGGGTCAACAGCGTCAACGACCGCCTGGTCGAGCTGCTGACCCAGGCCGGAACCATCCCCGTGATCGCGCCGCTGGCGCGGGACAAGACCGGCGCGAAGCTCAACTGCAACGCCGACACCGCCGTCGGCGAGGTCGCCGCCGCCCTGAAGGCCGAGAAGCTCGTCGTCGTCTCCGACACCCACGGCATCCGGCGCGACCCCGACGACGCCGACAGCGTCGTCGGCTCGGCGTGCGAGGACGAGATCCGCGCCATGATCGCCGACGGAACCATCGCCGGGGGCATGCTGCCCAAGGTCGAGGCCTGCCTCCGCGCCATCGACGCCGGCGTCGCGCGGGCCCACATCATCGACGGAAACTTCTCCCACTCGCTGCTGCTGGAGATCTTCTCCGATCGCGGCGTGGGAACGCTGATTCAGAAGTAGCTCGAGTTCGGACTGCCGCCTGCCGCGACGCAGCCCCCAGCCGCGCCGAACACGCGCAAACGTTCCACGTGGAACATTGCGTTGCCGGCCGCGCGGTTTTGCGCACATCCGCGTCGGCCTTGGCTCCCGCCGCTGGGCAAACCTCCGGCCCGGCCGGCACATCCGCTCTGCGAGCGGGCGCACCTTCGCACCCGATCCGGCGGGCAACGCGCGTACGCAAACGGCGCCCTTCTGCGCAAGACCGCGTCGCCGCAGGGAACCCCCTTGCGCACCTTCGCGTGGCGCCGCTCGCGGCT
>JBMCUM010000180.1:0-4475 GCA_048622595.1 Planctomycetota bacterium
GTCCAGCGCCTGCTGGCGTCGCTGGCGATGCTGGCGCTGGGGCTGGTGCCCTACGCCGTCGCCGCAGTCGCCCTGCCGCTGGCCGCGACCGGCGCCGAGCCCAACGGCTGGTGGTGGGCGTGCGGGCTGACGGCCGCGGCAGCCGCCGCGATGCAGCTCAGCGTCATCTACCGCTTCTACGGGCTAACCGGTGCGCGGAAGCGGGTGTTCTGGACGTACCCGCTGGGGTCGCTGGCGGCGATCTTCATCGTGCTGTGGGCGCTGGCGAAGCTCCGCCCGGGCGGGCAGGTGACGTGGCGCGGGACGAGCTACAGCGGCGCCGCGACGGGTCGGTAGGCGCCCTCCGTCCGGTCGCGGGGAACCTTTCGGTTGCGGCGCGCATCGAAGCAAACGGAACCGACGCGTTACGACCACCGGAAAGGAACCTGCCATGAAACGCATCCTGCTGAGCTTTCTCGCGACTGCCGTGCTGGCCGCGCCGTGCGCCGCCGCTGAGAGCGACGCGGCGCCCGTCGACCGCGGCGACGACGAGCAGCCGGTCGTCGAGGTCGCGTTCGTGCTGGACACGACGGGCTCGATGGGCGGGCTGATCGCCGGCGCCAAGGCGAAGATCTGGTACATCGCCAATCAGATCGTCCTGGGCAGGCCCAAGCCGCGTGTCCGCATGGCGCTGGTGCCCTATCGCGATAAGGGCGACGCCTACGTCACGAAGGTCTACGACCTGACGGACAACATCGACAAGGTGTACAGGGACCTGATGAGCTTCGAGGCCGCCGGCGGCGGCGACGGGCCCGAGAACGTCAACCAGGCGCTGCACGACGCCGTCACCAAGCTCGACTGGTCCGAGGACGACACGACGCTGAAGATCATCTACCTTGTCGGGGACTACCCGCCGCACAACGAGTACGAAGACGCGCCCACCTACGACAAGATCGCCTACCAGGCCATCAACGAAAAGGGTATCTACATCAACACCATCCTGTGCGGGTCCAACGCCGCCGCGGCGAAGGTGTGGAAGGACATCGCGCTGCGCAGCGAGGGCTCGTTCGCGCAGATCGACGCCTCGGGCGGCGTGGAAACCGTCGCGACGCCTTACGACGAGGAGCTGGCCGAGCTCAACAGCGAGCTGACCGCGACCAATGTCTACTACGGCAAGGCCGGCGCCCGCCGCAAGGCGGAGCGCGCCGACGCCGAGCTGGCCACAGGCATGAAAGCTCCGGCCGCGGCGGACCGGGCCGAATTCGTCGCCGGTGCGGGCGGCGGCAAGGCCTCGGCAGCCGGCGAGACCGCGGCGCCGAGCGGCGCGAAGGACCTCGTCGACGCGGTTCGCGAGGGCGACGTCGAGCTCAGCGAGGTGGACGTCGAGGACCTGCCCGAGAAGATGCAGGAGATGACGCCCGAGCAGCGCGAGGCCTATCTGGCCCGGCAGCAGGAACGGCGCGACGCGGTCCTCAGCCGCATCCGCGACCTGTCCGCGAAGCGCGCCGAGCATCAGCGCAAGGCGATGACTGAGGCGGAAGACGGCGCCGAGGGCTTCGACGCCAAGGTCGTCGAGCAGCTCCTGGCTCAGGCCGCCAAGAAAGGGCTGACCTACGACGCGCCCGCCGCGGACGAACCGGACACCGCGGACCCCGAGTCGCCGGAAGCCCCGGCCGAGTAGGCGCGTTCAACGCGGGGATGCCGCGCCTTCGCCCCACCGGACGGCGGCGGCGAGGGCGTCGTGCAACGGCGAGGGGTCCGGCTCGAACTCCAGGGTGTGAGCGCCGTCCAGCTCGACGGTGACGGCGAGTCCGTCGGTCAGGCGGGCCACGGCGGCGGCGGTCCGGTCGTTGTCGATGATGCGGTCCCGCCGGGCCAGGATGAGCGTCGTGGGCGAGCGAATCGCGCCCGCCGCTGTACGTCGCAGGCGGCGATCGAGGATGCGACTGACGTAGAGAAACCGCGCCGTGGCGCGGTGGAGGCGACACGGGTCGCGGCGGATGTAGTCGCGCATCGCCTCGTCGTCCGTGAACAGCGCGGGGTCGTTCAGCGGAATGGCGAACCCGCGGCGAGGCCGGACCAGCAGACACGCCGCCACCGCCAGCTTCGTCGCCGGTCCCACGTCAACCTGCGACGCGATGCCCGGGGCGATCAGCGTCACCGACGCCGGCTGCGGCTTGCCGCCCGCCGCATACGCCGCGGCCAGCTTGCCGCCCCAGCTCACGCCGACCAGGTGCACGCCGGACGCCCCCGTCCGCTCGCGCGCCGTGGCGCAGACCGTCGCCACGTCATCCAGCAGTTGCCCGCACGACCGCGCATGTCCCCGCGGCGCGGACGCGTGTCCGCTGCCGCGCCGCGTCGGCTGGAACACGGGATGCCCGCGCCGCGCCAGCGCCGAGGCCGAGGCGAAGAACCACCCGGGATGCGACTGAATCCCGTGCAGGTACACCACGGGCAGGCGGCTCGGCTCGGCGGGCCGGTGGACGAACAGGTCCACCTCGCAGCCGTCGCGCAGCCGCAGCGTCTCGCGCCGCGGCGCCTCGCCGAGCAGGTCGGGCCGGGCCGGTTGAATTGTCGCCGCGCAGGCCGCCATGACGCTCTAGAATAGAAGATGAAGCCCGATTGCACAGCAGTCGATAAGCGCAATGATGCCCGGCACCTCGGCCATTTCGTCCCCGCGCGACTCGCGGGCCTCGCGCGGGGAAGGGCGCGCCGGCGAACGACCCGAGGCCCTGAGCGGCTCGTGGATGCGCGGCCGCTCGGGCCGCGTGGTGCTGCTCGTGCTGTGCCTCGTGCTGCTGAACGCGTTTGATCTGACCTTCACGCTGATGGCCGGCGCGTTCTGGTCGACGACGACGAACACGTCCTTCGCGGAGGCGAACCCGATCGCCCGACACTTCATCCAGCACCCGGACCGGGTGATCGCATACAAGGTGGCGCTGGTGGGAACGGCCGGCGTTATCCTGCTGGTGTTCCGCCGCCGGCGGCTCACGGAAATCGCCTGCTGGGGGTTGTGCTGCATCTACGCCGTCCTGTCGGTCATCTGGATGGTGTATTACACCGCTCTGGCGACGATGTAGTTTGCCTCGGCGGGGCCTGGCGCATCTTTCGCACGGCGAGGGGACGTTCGCGCTTCCGGCCGTGCTCGAAGGCCCGCCGGTGCAGGAGGATGGGTCTGCGCAACCCCACGTTGACCAGGAGCCCCATCGCCGCACAGTTGATCACCAGCGACGAGCCGCCGTAGCTGACAAAGGGCAGCGTCATCCCGGTAATCGGCATCAGCCCCATCGTCATCCCGATGTTGATGAAGATCTGCGCCAGCAGCAGCGCCAGCACCCCGACGGCCAGCAGGCGACCGAACGGCTCGTACGTCGCCGTGGCGACCTCGATGCCGACCATGAAGATCAGCCCGTACAGCACCAGCACGCCCAGGCAGCCCAGGAAGCCCCATTTGCCGCCCACGACGGCGAAGATGAAGTCCGTGTGATCGTCCGGAAGCAGCGACAGGTGCACCTCGGCGTCCGCCCAGTCGCCGTGCCCGCTCAGCCGCCCGCACGCCAGCGCCGTCTTGGACTGGTGGAGCTGAAAGCCCCGGTCCATGTACACCTCCGGATCGCTCTGGCGCAACCACCCCTCGATCCGCCGGAGTTGGTGCGTCTCCATCAGGAGCAACGGTGCGGCCCCGACGGCATAGCGATGCCGGCCGAGGCGAACGGTTCCGTAGGACAGTCTCTGCCGGTCCGTCGCGGCGCCGGAGGGGTCGTCCCCCAGTCGATGCGGGACGGGAAGCAGCACCAGCGTCGTAGCGATCGCCACGATGCCGACCAGGTGAGTCCACCTCGCCCCGGCCATGAAGAGCATGAAATACAGCGTCGGCAGGAACAAAATCGCGGTCCCGAGGTCCGGCTCGCGCAGGATGAGCACCATGGGAACGAACGTCAGGGCAAACGGGACGACCAGGCCCAGAAGACGACGGTAGTTGCTGCGGTAGCGCAGGTACCAGGCGAGCATCAGGATCAAGCTGAGCTTGGCCAGCTCGGACGGCTGGAACCGCAGCGGGCCCAGCGCGATCCAGCGGTGTGAGTGGCGGATGGGGGGCAGGAACAGCACGAGCACGAGCATCCCGAGTGTCACGGCAAACAGCGGATGGGCGGCCTGTCCGAACCGCCGGTACGGAACAGCCACGGCGACCGCGAAAGCGACCAACCCCACGCCGGCAGCGAACGCCTGGCGCAGCGTGTAGGTCGGCGGGTCCCCCTCGACCGCCTCCGAGGCGCGGATCGCCAGCAGTCCGACCGCCATCAGGCCCAGCATCGCCAGCAGGACCAGCCACGTCGTCAGCCGGAAGTAGTGTCGAAACCAGTCGAGCATCGTCTTATCGGTCTGGGATATAGCCCATCTCGCGGCAGATTCGGATGGCCTCGCGCGCGATCGGCGCGGCGTTGCGCGATCCGCCGCCGGTCGTATACTCCACGACGACCGCCACGGCGACGCCG
>JBMCUM010000181.1:0-4445 GCA_048622595.1 Planctomycetota bacterium
TCCAGATACAGTGCATGGTTCTCAGCACGGACAACAAGAACGATCCGGACCTGCTGGCGCTGGTCGGCGCGTCGGCCGCCCTGTCGCTGTCCGGTGCGCCGTTCGACGGGCCTGTCGGCGCCGCCCGCGTCGGATATATCGACGGCGAGTACACGCTCAACCCGACGCACGCGGAACTGGATAACGGGACCATGGACCTGATCGTCGCCGGTCCGCCCGAGGGCGTCAGCATGCTGGAGCTGGCCGGTGAGGAACTGCCCGACGAGGTCGTCGCCGAGGGCATCGCCAGGGGCACCGAGGTCTGCGCCACCGTGGTCGAGATGATCCGCGAGCTGGTCGAGCAGGTCGGCGCCGGCGCCCCGGCCGGCGAATTCGAGCCCATGCAGGTCCCGGACGAACTGATCCGGACGGTCACCGACAAGTACGGAGACCGCATCCGCCAGGCAAAGCAGATCCCCGGAAAGCAGCAGCGCGGCGAGGCGATGTCGGGCATCCGCGACGCGCTTCTGGGCGAGATGTGCCCCGAGGACGTCGAGGAGCCCGAGTACTCCCCCGCCCAGGTCAAGGAGGCGTTCTTCCGCGTCGAAGGCAAGATCCAGCGGCGGCTGATCCTCGGCGGGACGCGTCCCGACGGGCGCGGGGCGAAGGACGTCCGCCCGCTGAGCATCGAGGCCGGGGTGCTGCCCCGCACGCACGGTTCGGGTCTGTTCGCGCGGGGCGAGACGCAGGCACTGGTCACCGCCACGCTGGGCACCCCACGCGACCAGCAGGTCGTTGACGGGCTTCTGGAAGAGTACAAGAAGCCGTTTATGCTGCACTACAACTTCCCCCCGTTCTGCGTCGGCGAGATTCGCCCGATCCGCGGTCCAGGGCGGCGTGAGATCGGGCACGGAGCGCTGGCCGAGAAGTCCCTTCAGCCGATCATGCCGCCGCCGGACGACTTTCCCTACACGGTGCGGATCGTGGCGGACATGCTGGAGTCGAACGGCTCGACGTCGATGGCAGCCGTGACCGGCGGGACGCTGGCGCTGATGGACGCGGGCGTTCCGATCAAGGCGCCGGTCGCGGGGATCAGCATCGGGATGGTCAGCGACGGCGACGAGTACGTCCTGCTGACGGACATCATCGGCGAGGAGGACTTCCACGGGGACATGGACTTCAAGGTCGCCGGAAGCGTCAACGGGATCACGGGCGTCCAGCTCGACATGAAGGCGCGGTTCATCCCGCAGGATCGCATCGTCGAGACCCTCACACAGGCGCGGGAGGCCCGCAGGCACATCCTGGACGCCATCGCCGAGGTCCTCCCCGAGCCGCGCGGCGACATCAGCCAGTATGCCCCGCGCATGCTGACGGTGCACATCGACCCGGAGAAGATCGGCAAGGTGATCGGCCCGGGCGGCAAGACAATCAACCGCATTCAGGACGAGACGGGCGCCAGCATCGACATCGAGGACGACGGGACGGTGTACGTCGCCGCCCTCCAGGCCGGCGCTGCCGAGGCCGCCAAGGAAGCCATCGAGACCCTCACCGCCGAGGTGGAGGTCGGAAGAATCTACACCGGAAGGGTGGTGACGGTGCGGGACTTCGGCGCGTTCGTGGAGATCTTCCCCGGTCAGGACGGCATGTGCCACATCAGCGAGCTCGAGAACGGCTACGTCAAGAAGGTCACCGACGTGGTCAACGTGGGCGACACGGTGAAGGTCAAGGTCCTGTCGGTCGACGACCAGGGGCGGGTCCGCCTGTCGCGCAAGCAGGCGATGACGGATGACAGCGGAGACGAAGAGGGCGACGAGTGACGCCGCTCGGCCGCCCGTCCGGCGCTGCGTCGGAGATCCGCATCGGGTGACGGCGGATGAACTGGATATCTCTGCTGATCGGCGCGGCCGCAGCGGCGCCGGTCAGCGCCATCCTGACGTGGCTGTCCGCACGGCGCATGTGGCGCGCGGCGCGCAAGCTGTCGCGGCGGGCCCGGGGGCAGGAGGACCTCGCCGAGCTGGGCCGGCTCGCCGGGGGGCTCGCCCACGAGATCAAGAACCCGCTGTCGACGATCAACGTGAACCTCAAGCTGCTTTCGGAGGACCTCGCCCGGCGCGACAGCGATGAGCATCGCCGCTGGTTGCGGCGCATCCGCGGCATCCAGGGCGAGGCGGACCGGCTTCGCGGAATCCTGGACGACTTCCTCCGCTACGCCGGGCGCTACGAGAGCAACCCCGTGCCCACGGACCTGCGCCAGCTCGTCGACGAGTTGAGCGACTTCTTCGGACCTCAGGCCGAGTCCGCCAACGTCGTCATGCGGACGGACCTGCCGGACGCTCCCGTCGTCTGTCGCGTGGACTCCAAGCTGCTCAAGCAGGCCGTGCTGAACCTCATGATCAACGCCGTCCAGGCCATGAGCGACGGAGGCGAACTGCTGGTCCGCCTGGCCGCGCGGCGCGGGCGGGCGGAGCTGGAGATCATCGACACCGGTCCGGGCATGTCCGAGGAGCTGCAGGCGCGGATTTTCGAGGTGTACTACTCGACGAAGGACCGCGGCGCGGGCCTGGGCCTGCCCACCACGCGCCGCATCGTCGAGGAGCACGAGGGACAGCTGTCGGTCGACTCGACCGTCGGGCGGGGGACGCGATTCACCATCCGCCTGCCGCTGTGCGAGTCGTAACGGCCCCATGGCGCCGGCGTCGGACATGCCCGTCCTGACCCCGCAGGCCCCGCGCGACGCGTCGTGCGACCTGCCCGCGGCGGCGCGCGCCGCCTGGGAGCGACTCGACCGGACGCCGGGCGCGGCCCTGACGGTGGTGGTCAACGACCCGCAGCGCGGCACGGCGACGCCGCGGGTGCTGGCGGCGTTGGCGGCGACGGCTGGCGCGGGCTTTCGCGTGCTGGTGGCGTGCGGGTCCCACCGGTTCGACGCGGCGCAGCGACGGGGGTTCGAGCAGCGCCTCGCCGCCGCAGCCGACGTAGCTGAAATCGCCTGGCACGACGCGACGGGCGACGGGATCATCGACATCGGCGGGCTGTGGCGGGGGCACCCCTGGCTGGGCGACGGGCCGCTCCTGGGCGTCGGGAGCGTCGAGCCCCACTACTTCGCCGGGTTCACCGGAGCGCACAAGACGCTGACGATCGGCGTGGCCGGGCGGGACGACATCGAGCGGAACCACGCCGCGGCGCTGTCCCCGCTGCTGCGACCGGCGCGGCTGGAGAGAAACCCCATCCACGAGGGCGTCGTCGCCATGCTCCGCCGGCTGAAGGCGGCGCGGCGCGTCGCGGCGGTCAATCTCGTCCAGGCAGGCGACCGCATCCTGGCGGCGGCCGGGGGTGAGCCCCTGGCCGCGCTGCAGGAGGCGAGCGGCCCGGCACGTGCCACGTTCGTGCGGAGCATCCCCCGCCGGGCCGATGCACTCATCGCAGAGGTCGCCGCACCGCTGGGGCGCAGCTTCTACCAGGCCGACAAGGGCATCAAGAACAACGAGTGGGCTGTCCGCGACCGCGGCGCCCTCGTGCTGGTCGCCGACTGTGACGAGGGAGTCGGGCAGGCGGACTTCCTGGACGCGCTGCGGCGGGCCCCGACCTATGCAGAGTCCCGCCGCCTCGTCCGACGCCGCGGATATCGACTGGGCGACCACAAGGCCGTCCGGCTGCGGTACCTGACCGACCCGTCCTGCCGTGGCGTGGACGTCTACGTCGTCGCTTCCGGGCTGGACGCGGACGACGCGGCCGTTCTGGGCGTCACGCCGGCTGGCAGCGTGGAAGCGGCGCTGGTCGCCGCCGGGGTCGCCCCATCCTGCGCCGACGTCTACCGCGTCGCCGACGCGGGCAACGTCTGCGTCACCGTCGGCGGCGATTGACACCCGCGCGCGCGCCAAGTACGCTTTGATTATGCCGCAGAACGAGGTCGACAACCCGGCCGCACGCGTCATGATCGTCGAGGACGAGGAGGCCCACGCCGACGCCATGCAGGAGGGGCTCGAGCGTCGCGGGCATCACTGCCAGGTCGTCCACGACGGCGCCGCCGCCATCGCGCGTCTGCAAGCGGAGGACTTCGACATCGTCGTGACGGATCTGGTCCTCGGCGGCGCCGAGGACGGTCTGGACGTGCTCCAGACCGCGCGCAAGCACGCCCCGGACGCCAAGGTCATCCTGGTGACGGCTCATTCATCGGTCGAAACCTGCCGCCAGGCGCTGCAGCAGGGCGCGTTCGACTACGTGGAAAAGCCCCTGGACCTGGACGAGCTGCGGACGCTGGTGGACCGGGCGGCGGAGTTGACGGCACAGAAGCGCACCATTCACGAACTGCGGGAGCAGCTCGACGACAAATACGGCTTCGAGAACATCATCGGCAACTCCCCGGCGATGCTGAAGGTGCTGGAGAAGGTGCGGCGCGTGGCGCCGACGAACCTTCCGGTGCTGATTCTGGGCGAGTCGGGCACGGGCAAGGAGCTGGTCGCCCA
>JBMCUM010000182.1:0-4444 GCA_048622595.1 Planctomycetota bacterium
ACGCCCACCAGCCCGCTGCCGACCTGGGTCGCCAGGCGTATCCGCTGCGCCTCGCCGCCGGACAGGGTCGCCGAGGCGCGGTCGAGGGTGACGTAGTCCAGACCCACGTCGGCGAGGAATCGCAGGCGGTGGCGTATCTCGCGGAGGATCATCTCGGCGATCTGCGCCTGCTCCGCGCCGAGCCGGAGCTGGTCGAAGAACTGCACCGCCGAGGCGATGTCCATCCGCACGATGTCGTTGATGTTGTGATCGGCGATGGTCACGGCCAGCGACGCCGGGCGCAGACGCCCCCCGCCGCATTTCGGACACGCCTGCTCGGACATGAACGAGTGAAGCCGCGCCTTGACGTACTCGCTGTCCGTCTTGCGCCACCTGCGGGTCAGGTTGGGGATGACGCCCTCCCAGCCGCCGCGGGGATCCCCGTGGAGCAGCTTCTTGCGCGTCTCGGCGGGCAGTTCCTCGAACGGCCTGTTGGCCGAGACGCGGTACTTCCGGCAAAAGCGGCGGATGGCGCGGTTATAGAAGATGTTCATCCGCTTCCCGCCGTGGCGCCAGGCATCGACGGCGCCCTCGCTGAGCGACAGGGACGGATCGGGGACGATCAGGTCCGGGTCGAACTCGAGGATCGTGCCCAGCCCGTCACAACTTGTGCAGGCGCCGTAGGGGCTGTTGAAGCTGAACATCCGCGGGGCGAGCTCCTCCAGATTCGCCTCCGGATGCACCGGGCAGGCGTAGGTGGCGCTGAACAGCCAATCCGTCCAGCGGTCGTGATCCTTTGTACCTGCGGAACGTTTCCTCGCGTTGGAGGATTTTTGCGAAGCCGCCAGCGGCTTGGCGGGAACACTCCCGCGCTGGGCTTGTGAAGCCGCTTGCGGCTTCGCGGAAGGTTCCGACGAATCCTCCGCGTCCGCGGGCGTCTCGTGGCAGATCACCACCAGTCCGTTGGAAAGCTCCAGGGCCGTCTCGATGCTGTCCGACAGGCGCACCCGCACGGACTCGCGCAGCACGAGACGGTCGACGACGACCTCGATCGTGTGGCGGCGGTTCTTGTCGATCTCCGGAAGGTCCGTCAGTTCGTGGATCGCCCCGTCAATCCGCACCCGGACGTAGCCCTCGCGCTGCATATGCTGGAGCAGCTCGACGTGCTGGCCCTTCTGGCCGCGGATCACGGGCGCCAAGACCATGAAGCGGGTCCCCTCCGGAAGCGTGAAGATCGCGTCGACCATCAGGGTGACGGTCTGCGAGGTGATCTCCCGCCCGCACAGCCAGCAGTGCGGCGTCCCGACGCGGGCGAACAGCAGGCGCAGATAGTCGTAGATCTCCGTGGTGGTCGCGACCGTCGATCGCGGGTTCGCCCCACCGGCGCGTTGCTCGATCGCCACGGTCGGGGGAAGCCCCTCGATGTGCTCGACGTCCGGCTTGGCGAGCTGCTCCAGGAACTGCCGCGCGTAGGCCGACAGCGACTCGACGTACTTGCGCTGCCCCTCGGCGTAGATGGTGTCGAACGCGAGCGAACTCTTGCCCGAGCCGCTCAGGCCGGTCACGACGACGAGCTTGTCCCGCGGGATGCGGACGTCGATGTTGTCGAGATTATGCTGCTTGGCGCCCACGACGACGATGTCGTGACCGTCGTCACTGATGCAGGCGTCTCGTGCCTCGTCGGCGCCTGGCTCGCGCCGCCCGGCGGGTTCTCCACGCGTCTTGCGGACCTCGGCGGACCGCTTCTTCCGGCGCGCGCTTCCGCCCCTCGCCCCGCCCTTCCGGACCCGCCGCCCGCCGGAGGATGTCCTGCCGCTCTTTGCCATGACCCGCGAAACGGGTCATGATACCATCGGCCGACGGGCCGAACAAGCGCATCGCGCTCCGCGTGGGAGGTCTGCGGGGCTGGTGCGGCTGCGTCAGTTCCACCGCGCCCGTCGCGCCATCAGCGGCGCGCCGAGCAGCAGCACGGCTATCGTCGCCGGCTCGGGGAGCGTGTCCGGCACGCCAACATGATCCCTCACGTCTATCCCGGCAGGCTTTGCATCCGCATCGCGGGGGAAGTACCATGCTCCCATGCCCGCAGCCCGACAAGGCGGCCGTTCCTACACCTCGCGCGTCGCGGTCATCATGCTGGTGGTTCTGGGCGTGAGCGTGGCCGGCGCGTATTGGCTTGTCTATACCCGGACCGAGCAGCCGGAGCAGGTCGGGCGGGAGATCATCGCGGAGATTCGCCGGCAGGGTCTGGAGCACTATTGGGGCAACGAGGAAACGCTCCTGCGCCTGGTCCGGCGCGACAACCGTTCCGTGACCCGCTCCTGGCATCGAAAGCCTGCCGACGGCCGCTACAGGGGCAGGATCGAGTTTGACGGGCCCGAGGGCGCCTCACGCGAGACGTGGGAACTCTCGGACGACCTTTCCACCGGGCGGTACCAGACCGGGCGGTACCAGGGCGAGGCGATCCGCCTCCGCAGGGGTATGATCGAGCAGGTTCCACCCACCACGATCGCGCTACGCAACGGGCGGGTGGAGGTCACCCGCGGCGGGGATAAGGCCGACGCGGAGATCCCGGCCAACTACATGCCGGAAGGGACTGCCCACCTGGTCGCCCGAAAAGTCGTGCAGCGCGGGGAGCGTGCGGCGTTCCGCATCATCCTCAACGCCGTTGCGCTTTCACCCAACGGACAGGTGCAGTTCACGCGGATGCTCATGACGCCCCTGTCGCAGCGGCGCGTGGAGATCCGCATCACGGTCGGCGCGCGGCCCCAGAAAACGGTCATCGAGTTCGACGACGAGTGGCGGGTGGTTCGCTATACTGTCACGCCGCCACAGGGCGAGCCGGAAACGTACGTCCGGACGACGACCGGTCCGGCCGCACAGCGGCGCTCGGGCCTCACTCGGGCTCGGCCGGCTCGAGGGTTTCCTGACGCATCCGCCGGGCGCGGTCGATCAGCTCGGCGTCGTCGGGCAGCTCTAGCTCGTGCATGGTGAAGTGAAACGCTCGCCGATCATGGTACGTCCACGGCGCAAGGGCGGAAAACAGATCGATGGGGGGCACCTCGTAGATCCGCGGCGGCACGTTGCGGGCGGCCTTGACCGTCTCGTACCCGTCCTTGCGGAGGATGATCTCATACTCGCCATGCCAGGTGAACGGCGTGGTCACGGGCGTGGTGCCCACCTCGACGCCCGAGACCCACACGGTCGCCCCGGCAGGATCGGAGGTGATCTCCATCTTCCGCTCGATGCATCCGCCGAGCGCGCCAGCGAGGCAGATTCCGACTAGGGCGTACCACGTTCTCATAGCTGTCTCTTCTACCGGTCGCCCGGGACCGGGGCAAGTGCAAAAAGCGGCCTGCTGCCGTCGCACGGCCGCATCGTTGCCAACGTCCTGCCCTGCCGCTACGGTATGATGACCCATGCCGCATCGATACGACATCGCGATTCTGGGTTGCACCCCTGCCGGATACGCCGCCGCAGGCCACCTGGCACGCCGTGGCAGGGACGTGGTGGTCGTCGGCGCTCCGCACGCGGCGGTGGAGTCCCCTCTGGCCGACTGGGTGCCCGGCGACTTCTTCCGCATGTCGCATCTTCCTGGCGGCATGGTCCGCCGCACAGGCGCCGCGGCGTTCAAACGCGTCTGCTACCACGATGCCGGGCTGCAGCGCCGAGAGGAGCGCCGCAGCCGGACCGTCATGGGTTATGTCGCGCCTCCGGGCGCGGTGGGCGAGGCGCTGCAGGATTCAGCCCGCGACGCCGGGGCGACCCTCCTCCGCCTGCGCCAATCGCCGGCGTTGCGCCTGGGCGACGAGCGCGTCCGAATCGAGGGGGCAAACCCGATCGAGGCCCGGCTGCTCATGGTCGTTCACGGTCGGCTCGGTGACATCCTCAGTGACCTGGCGTTGCCGCCGCAGTCGGCCCCGCCATCGCCGCTCATCGCGACGGGTCTGGACGTGCCCCTGGAAGGCGACGACGGCGGGCTGGACGGGGCGCTGCACGTCGTCGAGGCGGCCGAGCGAAGCGAGATGGGCCTGCTGTTCGTGACCGACGGGACGCTGCACGTTCGCATCGTGTCCTCCTCGGCCGCGGCGGGAAATCGCGCGGCGGAACTGTCAAGCCTCGTCGCCGAGCTGCAGGCCGCAGAGATCCTCCCGGCGAGACTCCCGCTGGGCTCGGCGCGGGGCGGGGCGTGGCACCCTCCGGCGTCGGCGGCGCTGGACATGGAGACCCACGTCGCCAAGCGCTGCCTGCTGGCCGGTACCGCCGGGGGCTTCGCCGGTTCGATCACCGGACAGACGCTCTGGCCGTCGGTGCGCTCGGCGCTGCTGGCGGCCGATGTCGCCGACGACGCACTGGAGGTGGACGATCCGCAGGACGCGCTGGAGACGTTCCGCGACCTGTGGCGGCGCGAGCTGGGCGACTACCTCCGCCCCCCGAGCACGGCGCTGCAGATGCTTCTTCCGCTGCT
>JBMCUM010000183.1:0-4400 GCA_048622595.1 Planctomycetota bacterium
AGTTCCGCTCGCCGCCGCCGACGCCCTCGCGGCTGTCGGAGACGAAGGCGAACGTCACGGTCCCGGTCCCGGGCTCGGGCGCGGCGTCGAAGCGGTGCGCCCGTGTGCGCGTCGTCGCCCCCTCGCCGTCGCGGGCGACGACGTAATACGCGTGCGCCCGGGCGGGGGTCAGCCCCGTCACGGTCACCGCGTGGCGACGCGACGGGTCGTCATCGGCGAATTCCCGCCCCGTTCCCTCCGCGCCGTCGCCCCGGGCGACGTGCACGGTTCCGGTGGTCGGCTCGAGCGTCTCCCAGGCGATGACGCACGAGGTGGGATCGTCGCTCGTGACGAGGTTGACCAGCGGGCCCTCGACGATGGTCGGCGCCTTGTGGAAGACCCCGTCGGCGTCGCGGGTGAAGCTCACGCGCATGTCGTAGAAGCCCAGCGCGGCCGGCGGGCCGACGAGATTGTCGCGGTACAGCTCCAGTCGATAGGCCACCGTCATGGGCCCGTCGGCGGGCCAGTCATTGGCGTTGTACTTGTCGACCATGAGCTTGTCGATGCGGATCAGCCCCTTGCCCCTCTTCAGCGGCGCATCGAGGCGGTAGCGCGCGTAGTCGTAGTCCGTCTCGCCGGCCTCGAAGGGATACGGCCCGGAGAAGACGGTTCCGCGGTAGCGCCAGTCGCCCAGGTCGATTTGCAGGCCCGCCTTCGTCCCGCCCGTGATGTTCGTGACCTGGTCGAAGGTGACGGGGTTGCGCACGAACGCGGCCCGTCGGGGCAGGGCGGGAACGCGAACGGGCAGCTCCCCGTTTCCGGACGGAGCGCAGCCGGCCGGCAGGATGCAGCACATCACAAGCGTCGGCGCGACGAAGCGACGCAGCGCGGTCATCGGCGTTCTCCTCTCGTCGGTGTGCGGCGGGTGCGTCCGCCACCGTCGCCGGTCATCGTATGCCGCGCGGTGCCTCGTCGGCAAGGCGCACCCCCGGGATGAGCCATTTGCGATGTTCGTGGCGCGGGCCCCTGCGGTCATACGACTCGTACGAGGTCTTCGACAATCCTGCCCTCGCCACGCGCGGGCGGTGCTGCCCGCGCTACGGATAAACGCCACATCGCAAAGGGCTCCCCGGATTCGAGAGCAGATTTAGCGCGTTGTTTGCGCGCCGCCGGCGCGGTCACCTGGACGCGGCGGACCGCTACGCCGGAAGGAGACCGCCCGTGACTGCCGCGAAGCGACAGGCACTCCTCGTCGGCGTGCCGGTGGCGGCGGTGGCGACCCGTGCGGGGCTCAGGTCCCCTGGAGCCGCGCCTTGTTGCGGCGGATCGCCCCTTGGCTGAAGGTCGTCTCCTCGAATACCGGCAGCCCGTCGCGCACGCGCCGGGCGTAGGTGAGCAGGCGGGTTTCCCTGCTCTGCCGGCGGATATCCGAATCGTCGTACACGCCGTAGCGGCTCGGACGGAATCCACGCACGGTCTCACCTCCGATCATGCTTCCGCGTCGAGATCATCACGCGCTGCAAGGCAGATGCTCTTGCCCGTCGCCCCCCCCAGCGGCTGACACGATACGCGGCGGTTGTGAAGCTCGAACGAAGCGCAGGCTAATACCACGATGTGTTTGCGCGCAGCTTCTGCACACGAAGTGTGAAGGTTCGGTCAAGGCCCTCCGTCAGACCGTCGCCATGACCAGCACCACCAAGCTCAGCAGCAGCAACCCCCGGACCAGCGCGACCGCGGCGCGGTCGCGCCCCGACCGCACCGGCGCCCGCACGGCGACGACCCACCCCGCCGCGATCACCGCCAGCGGCAGGATGAACGACGCGCCGTACAGCAGCACGTAGGCGACCGCCTCGCCCCGCAGGCCCGGCGTAGCGATCATCCGTTCCAGTGTCGGCAGATACGCCCGGACCGTGCACAGCGCCCCCAGCGGCGCCGTGGCGAACCCGGCGACGGCCGCGCCGACCGCCAGCCAGCGCGCCGCGACGGGACGCGGCGCACGACGCGCCGGCCAGCTGCGCAGGCAGGCGATGAAGCTCTGCCCGCTGAGCCCCAGCGCCGCGGCGGCGACGACCCAGGCGATGACCTCGCCCGCTTGCGGGGGGATCATGGAACTGCGGCCGATGCCCGTCAGCGCGGGCAGCACGCGGCTCAGCAGCACTGCGCCCGTGAAGGCGCCGCCGACGGTCAACACCTCCCGCCGACCGCCTCGCAGGTACGTCAGCATCGCCGCAAGCAGCAGAACCGCCGCCAGTCCGCACGCGGTGACGGCGTCGCGCAGCCCGGCGGCCGCGATGCCGCCCGCCGACAGCCGCGCCCTGCGGCGCGCCAGCGTCTTGTCGGCGTCGGCGCCTGCCCCCGGGCGCCGGGCGGTGTTGGGTGGGGGCACGGGCGTGGAGTGTCCGGCGGCGAGTTCGGCGTCTATGGCTGCGTTGAGCCGCTCGGGCAGGTCGTCGCTTCCGGTGACGGCCTGGGTGCCCACGAAGATCTGCGGCAGCGAGCGGTCCGGCGTGCCGTACTGCTCGGCGTAGGCGAACAGCAGGCCGACCGCCTCGGGCTGCTTGGCCAGATCGTGCCGCTGGATCTCGATCCGCGCACCCCACTCCCGTTCCGCCGCGGCGAGCGCCGTGTCGACCTCCGCGCAGTGGGCACACGTCGAGGAAGTGAACACCACGACGCGCAGCGGCTCGTCGTCGCCGGCCGCACGCGCGTCCATCCCGAACGCCGCCAATACGGCCGCGAACAACGCTACCAGTCCGGCGCGTGTGAACCTGGGGCCTGGCCTGTGCATGGATCGAGCGTACGTTGCGCCGGCCGACAGATCAAGCCGGCGCGGCGGACGTCACGGCGCGGCCGGGCACGCGGAAAGCTATTTGACGCTTCCCCCGCGGGCGGTATACTAGACTTGTCCGCTCGCTCGTGCGGGCCGATCGGGCAGATGCGCCCGCACTCCAGGGGCGGGCGGTGCGCCCACCATATGGCCGGGCGAACATGGAGAGGTGTCTATGCAAGCCAACAGGTCATCACAAATCGGCGGTTCGCGGCGGGGGTTTACACTGATCGAGCTGCTGGTGGTCATCGCGATCATCGCGCTGCTGGTGTCGATCCTGATGCCCTCCCTGAAGAAGGCCAAAGATCTGGCCCAGCGGTCGGCGTGCGGGATCCATCTGCGGAACATTCACTCGGCCGCCATGGCCTACGCCACCGATCACGAGGGTCGGTTGATGTATTGCGGCGGGTGGTACCGCTGGTACGGCAATTACCTGCACTACACCATGCTGCATCGGATGTACGACACGGGGTACAAGGCCTCGCGCAAAGAGGCGATCAACCTGGGCCAGCTCATCGAGGCGGGCATTCTGGGAAGTTGGAGCAACCAGGCGCCGTTCAACTGCCCGACGGTCAACTACCAGGGCGGAGAGGCGGACGAACCGCACACCTCCAACAGCAGTTACCTCCGCCATCCGCTGCCCGGCGAGTCCCGCTGGCAGGGGCCCGAACTCGATGATCTGCGGCCGGACATGGCGCTCTACGCCGACCGCTTCCAGTTCGCTTCCTGGGTCCGGGAAATGCACAAGGACGGGATCAACGTGCTGTACGTCGGCGGGGCCGTGCAGTACTGGCAGGACAGGACCCCGCCTCTGATCACCGTCGACCGGGGGGTCGACCAGATGCACGACTGGGACCGGATGATCGAGATCTGGGACTACGTGGGCCTGCCCGGTCACGAGCCGCCCCTGCACCGGTAGCGCGTCAAGGGGGATGCGGCCGCGCGCGCTGCTCGTCCTTTCCGCCGTCGCGGCGACCTCGTGCGACGCGGACATCGCGGGGCACCGGCCCCGGGGCCTGCAAGTACCACGCTGCCGGCCGAGAGACGCGCGGGGCGGCGTGGCTCGACCTCATACCAGCCGTAGGCCCGACCCACGACCCGGCCGGGAATATGACCCTCGCCCCGAAGCCGGGCGACGAAGCGACGGCCGCGTCGGGGCTGCTGTGCGTCTACGACCCGTCTTCGCCGGGGCTACGTCGGGCAGGCGCCTGGAACCGCCTGACCGAGGTGTACGAGGACGACGGCGGCACGACAGGCGAGTGAGTAGGGCGTGCAACTTGTTGCACGCGAAACATTTACGGACATTGTGGCGACGCCGGCGACGCGGACAACCCCATCACCGAAACCCACGGCCCTTCGTGGATCGACCCGGCCCACGACCCGGCGGGGAATATGACCCTCGCCCCGAAGCCCGGCGACGAGGCGACGGCCGCGTCGGGGCTGCTGTGCGTCTACGACCCGTCTTCGCCGGGGCTACGTCGGGCAGGCGCCTGGAACCGCCTGACCGAGGTGTACGAGGACGACGGCGGCACGACAGGCGAGTGAGTAGGGCGTGCAACTTGTTGCACGCGAAACATTTACGGACATTGTGGCG